>CAJWVP010000112.1 GCA_913048145.1 uncultured Rhodospirillaceae bacterium | reverse complement strand
GGGGCTGGACCCCGTCGACCGAGATTGTTCGATCCCCGTCACCGGTGGCGTCGACCGCCCGCCGTATGATAAATTCGATGGCATCGCGGCCTTGTTCGAACACGCCAAAAAAGTCGCCGCCAAAATCGGGTTTGAACTTCAGGACTTGAAGACGGGCGGTGGTTCGGACGGCAACTTCACCGGTGCTTTGGGCATACCCACGCTGGATGGGTTGGGTGCCGATGGGCACGGGGCGCACAGCTTTGATGAATACATCTATTTCTCGTCGTTGGAGGAACGGACGAAGCTGATGATCGGGCTTATGAATACGCTGGAATAGCGGGTTAGAAACCCCCGTTTGTGGATGCTCATGGCAGCCTTATCTGAAAAGTACCTCCACGAGGATGAGTCGTACTTCCTCACCGATGTGACCGAAATCTCTAGAATTACCGGCCCCAAACCTCTGAAAATGAAGACTTGAGCTGAACCGATCGCGACCCTTTAGGAGGACGGTATGGTTCTACGCCCAGTTTATTGGCGGCGCAGATTGAGTCCATTTTTTTTATGAAGGGCTGGTGGCAGCCAAACTAGGCGGCTTGGTGTTCGACACTACCAGTCAGGATGGCGTAGAGCGCATCACTCGTATCCGTACCGCGTAACTTTTCGCAAATGCTATCATCCCGAAGCACGCGGGAAACCTTGGCCAAGGCCTTGAGATGATCAGCCCCGGCAGATTCTGGCGCCAACAGCAGGAAAATCAGGTCCACAGGGCGTTCGTCGATGGACTGGAAGTCCACGGGTTGCTCGAGTCGCGCAAAATGGCCATGGAGGCGGTCCAGCTCCGGGAGCTTGCCGTGGGGAATAGCTATCCCGTTGCCGACGCCGGTCGTCCCTAGTCGCTCACGTTCCATGAGCACGTCAAAAATGGCCCGCTCATGCAAGCCCGTCGCATCCGCGGCGCGACGCGATAGATCTTGAAGGACCTGTTTCTTACTGGTCGCCTTGAGATTGGCGACGACTACGTTTGATGAGATGAGATCGTTGATCTCCATATGCTTCACCTAAGGCCTCAAGTTATGCGATCGTTTTCTGCCACGGAAACGTGTCGGCTGGATCGATCCAACCAATATTGCCGAGCGGGCAGCACGTTGTCGACGGTCCGGTTCTTGGCGTGATGGTTGACCAACTTGCGCTTATAGGGCCGGAGCTGTTTGGCCACCCGGTCCTGGGCGCCGTCGAAAGCGGTGTAGTGGTCTTCCGCCTCACCGCTACTTTGGACGACGAAGCCAGGAGGAACCGGATCAACGGAGATATCTGCGCACATGTCTTGACCCTCGCGAGAGAAGATCACCGTCGCATCGATCGCATGGTTGAAGTATTTTGTGACGGCGCCGTCCAATTGGGCTCCAACGTGAGAACTCAGGGCGTCTCCGACGTCCAGGTTCTTGCCTTTCACGGATATGTCCATGGGTTCAATGTGTCTCGTTATGTCTTCGTGTTCTACCGGAATAGGCATGCCAATATTCCAAATAATTCCGTAATAACAACGCGTTATTACAAGGAGAAGTGTCGTCAATCTGAGGGAGTTGGGAACCTAATCCCCACCGCAATGCGAGTCAATACACTCATAAAAATCAATTTTCTATCTTGAAAATTTATTTTATTTGCGAAACGGCGGCCTTATCCCGTCGGCGCTGTACGGAGGAGGGAATTCGCATGGTCTCGCGGTACTTGGCTACCGTGCGTCGAGCGATATCGATGCCGTCTGCCCGCAGAAGTGAGACGATTTTGTCGTCGGATAGAATCTTCTTCGGTGGTTCCGTGTCGATGAGTTCCTTGATACGGTGACGGACCGCCTCCGCCGAATGGGCGTCACCGCTTCCGGTCGAGGCGATGGCGGGTGTGAAGAAGTACTTCAGTTCGAAGATCCCGCGTGGGGTCGCCATGAACTTGTTAGATGTCACCCGGCTGACCGTGCTTTCGTGCATTTCGATGGCGTCAGCGATGTCGCGGAGCACCAACGGCTTGAGGTGTTGAACGCCGTGGGTAAAGAAACTCTCCTGTTGGCAAACCAGCTCCGTCGCGACTTTCATGATCGTTGTCGCCCGTTGGTGGAGGGCCTTGACCAGCCAGTTGGCGGATTGGAAATGCTCGGCGATATAAGATTTTTCATCCTTGGTGCGCGCTTCCTTGCGCACCAGGGCATGATAATGGTTGTTGACCAGAACCCTGGGCAAGGTCTCGCTGTTTAACTCCAATATCCAGCCGCCACTTGGTGCGGGGCGCATTAGGACGTCGGGTGTCACGAGCTGGGCCATATCCTGGTCGAAGCCCATTGCCGGCTTCGGCGCTAGGGTACGGATTTCCTCGATCATGTCGGCGACATCTTCTGCGTCGCACTGACACACGGCCTCCAGTTTCTTGAACTCGCGTGCGGCCACCAATTCCAGGTTGTCCAGAAATGTCGCCATGCAGGGATCCAGCCGATGCATATCCTGGAGCTGCAGGGCCAAGCATTCACGGAGATCGCGCGCGAAAATTCCCGGAGGGTCGAAGTGCTGTAGGCGTGTCAAGGTGTCGGCGACCAGTTCCGCATCACAGCCCAAGGTCGCCGCCGCCTCGTCAATGTCCAACTCCAGGTAACCCGCCTCGGTCAGATGGTCGATGAGGTAGAGGCCAACCATCCGTGCCGCGTCGTTGGCGAAATCCATGGTGAGCTGATAGATGAGATGGTCGCGAAGGGACGGCAATTCAGACAGGACCTGCTCCAGGTCCGGGGCCGCCGATTCAAATCCGCCGCCGCCCGAATGGGCGCTATTGCTGAACGCGGGTTCAGCGTACTGATTTGGCGTGACCGCCAAGGTTTGGTCATCGCCGATCCCGTTTGAGGTGTAGATGTTCTCGTAATCCACATCGAGACCAGAAGTCGTGCTCAGTTCCGTGGGCGCGGGCGCCTCGAAATCCATGTCCGAAAGGGCGACCGGGTCCGTGACGTCGACGCCGCCCAGGTCGCTATCGGCGATTTCGTCGGGGTGGAGAATGTCGGGGGCGTCTATATCGTCGCGGCGGTCGGCCTCTTCGCGCTCCAGCATGGGGTTCTGTTCCAGTTCCTCGGTGATGAACTCGGAAAGCTCCATGTTGGACATCTGCAGCAGCTTGATTGCCTGCTGTAGTTGCGGTGTCATGACCAGCGATTGGGACTGGCGTTGGTCTAATCGCGGGACTAGAGCCATAAGGGTGCTCCGTTCCGAAACCGTCTAAAGACTGAACCGGTCACCCAGATAAACGCGCCGCACATCCTCGTTACCTACAATATCGGTGGGTGCGCCTTCCATAAGCATCATGCCGTCGTGGATGATGTAGGCCCGATCAATGACGTCCAGCGTTTCGCGGACATTGTGATCGGTGATCAGGACGCCGATGCCGCGATCCTTTAGTTGTGCCACGAGGTCGCGAATGTCACCCACGGCGATAGGGTCGATCCCAGCGAACGGTTCATCCAAGAGAACGAAATGGGGGTTTGAGGCTAACGCCCGGGCGATTTCCACCCGACGCCGTTCGCCGCCCGATAGTGCTAGCGCCGGCGTTCGCCGCAGGTGGGTGATGGAAAACTCCGCCAACAGGGCTTCGAGGATCGCCTCGCGCCGTTCGCGGGATTTCTCCGCCACCTCGAGGACAGCGCGGATGTTGTTCTCAACGGTGAGGCCGCGAAAAATGGAGGCTTCCTGTGGTAGATAACCGATGCCCATACGCGACCGGCGGTACATGGGAAGGTTTGTGATGTCGTTGCCGTCGAGAACGATGTGGCCGTAGTCCGGTGTGATCAGGCCTGTAATGATGTAAAAGCAGGTCGTCTTGCCGGCGCCGTTCGGTCCCAGGAGGCCGACTACCTCGCCACGTTGTAGTTCCAGGCTGACGCCCCGAACCACCGGACGCTTCTTGAAGCGCTTGCCGATATTGTACGCCACCAAACCCCGGTTATCGGCAACAAGGCGTGGTCCGCTCACCGCGGCTTCAACGCCCTGCATGTGGTCCCCTAACACGCTCATCTAATGAATTTAATCCCCGGATAAGGCCTGCACGCCACGCCCAAACGCGGCTATTTTGCCTTGGATTTTTTCTTGCCAAGAGCATCTTTGCCCCGGCGCGGCAAGAAAACACCCTGGGCTCTAGTTTTACCGCTGCCGGAGGCGTTCTGGCAACTGTGCATACGGCTAACTCCCGAATTCAAATTGACATCGGCACTGCATCCGTTGATGACGTTGCCGTCGCGCAGCACTTTTACCGAACCGACCAGGGTCGCAATCCCGCTTTTGACATTGTAGACCCCGCGATCGCTCAGGGCCGTGTCCTTCGGTGTCACTACCTTGACTTTATTGAAGGCCTCAATGCGGTGGATCGTAGATTTTCCGTCCTTGTCCTTGCGGAAATAAGCAACTAGGACTTCCGCGTTCAATTTCTTTTCTTCGCGCAAGGCCTGTGCGTTACCGCGCGCGACAGCCATTTGTTTCTCTTCCCAATACTCTAGCTGCCGGTCAGCGGTAATTGTGTCCGTGCTGGTTACTAGGCGCACCTTGCCGCCGCTCACCACCAAAACGGCCTTGTCCACATTGTAGAGGGCTTTCTCCCCGTAGGTGGATGAGTCTGGCGTTTTGATCCGTACGGTTCCCATGGCGTCCAGGCGCCAGATGTCCGTGCCGCCGCCGGCGAGTTCGCGATAGTAGGCACGCAATTCGTCGGCGAAGACCGTGACGTCCGCCCGGACGGCGCGGGCGTTGCCCTGGGCGATGAAAACCATGGAATCCTGCTGCCATTCGATCCCATTGTCGGCGAAAACTTCGATGGGAAGGTCGCCGCTTGTGGCGAAGTTCAGGGATTGCGACCAGGCCGAGGTGTCAGAAATAGCAGTCACGCACAGCCACAAGAGGGTGCTGCTTACCGCACGTACGTACGCCCTCATGGTTTCGGTCCGCTCGTCCCGGGATAGAAGGTGAGTTTCGACTTGCCGCGAAACTGGATGGTCCGTCCCTTGTCGGTCAGTTGAAAGCCGGTCGCCGTCAGGTGCCCGAAGGCGCCTTGCCCCTCCACCGGATCATTGCCGCTTGCCGTCCCGGCGGCCAAATCAATCTGCGCGCGGTCCGTTCGAAACTCATATCCGTGGTCATGAAACAGATTGACTTTGCCGTCCAGTTTCAGCGTTTTCGCTTCGCGGGCATAAATGCCGTTTTCCGCCGTCAGGACCAACCAGGTGCCGTCTTGCGTGGTGATATCAGCCTTCGGCATCTCCAACTCGACCTGGGTCCCAGGACCGGAGAGATTTCTGGCTAGGTCCGCGGTCAAGGAAAACGGCTGATTGTCCTTATCCGTTCCCACATAGCGCGGGTTGATCATATTGGGATCCTCGGCGTCGTTCAGTTGCTGGGCGGCGAAACCGATCCGGAAACGGATATCGGTGGTGTCCAGATGCGGCCAGGCGACCACCAGGGCGATCACGACAAGCGCCAGAAGCGGCAGG
The DNA here is from genome assembly GCA_913048145.1 of uncultured Rhodospirillaceae bacterium. Classification (GTDB taxonomy): domain Bacteria; phylum Pseudomonadota; class Alphaproteobacteria; order Rhodospirillales; family Casp-alpha2; genus UBA3470. The sequence goes on along the minus strand of CAJWVP010000112.1, from coordinate 2,995 downwards.
ACAAGCTTCATTAAACCAACGAAGCGGCTGTATAGGCGCGAGTGGCCACGGACTTCACCGTCGCTGATGGCGTCGCTGAGGTTATCACGGCCACGAAGACCTAGCGGCGCTGGTGCCGCGGGATGGAACTCCGTTTGCGCCTGAACCATCACCCCTCCGTCAGGCCACGCCGGCACGCAGACAATCGTGGATGTGGAGTATTCCCACCGGTCCACCTTGCTCAACGACAAAGAGATTGGTGATGGACAAGGTGTTCATCACGGCCGTCGCTTCACTAAGCAGCGCATTGGGACCGATGGTCCGCGCGCCCTCAGTCATCACATCGACAGCGCGGGCCTCCAATAGTGAACTGCCCATGTGGCGGCGCAGGTCTCCATCCGTGATCATGCCGACGAGGTCTCCGTTGGTCCCGCGTATGCCCACGCAACCGAACCGTTTCGCCGTCATTTCCAGCAGTACGTCCGACATGACCGTGTCCGGCGTTACCAGCGGGAGTTCATCACCTTTGTGCATGATGTCGGCGACCTTCATCAGGCGTTGGCCCAGCTTTCCGCCGGGATGCAGTTCCTTGAAATCCGCCGAAGAGAACTTTCTGCGTTCCAGCAATGCGACCGCCATAGCATCGCCCAAGGCCAGCATCATGGTTGACGACGTGGTAGGGGCTAGGCCCATGGGGCAGGCCTCCGGCGCATCCGGCAGGATCAGAGGCGCATCAGCGGCCTTTGACAGCGTGCTGTCGGCGACGGCGGTCATCGCCACGAGGGGGATCTTGAATCGGGCCGCGTAGGTGACGATATCCGCCAATTCCGATGTTTCGCCTGAATTCGAAAGGGCGAAGAGAGAATCATTCTCCGTGATCATGCCCAAGTCACCGTGCGAGGCTTCCGCAGGATGAACAAAGAACGACGGCGTGCCCGTCGAAGCTAGGGTGGCGGCGATCTTGTTGCCGATGTGGCCGCTTTTACCCATGCCCGAGACGATGACCCGGCCTTCCGTGGAGGCGAAAATATCAAGCGCGCGTACGAAGGATGCCCCCAGGCTGTCGGACAAGGCGATGAGTGCCTTCGCCTCCGCGCTCAGGACACGCCGGGCGGAAGCAATATCTGGGTCGGTCTGTGATTTGGTTTGGGGAACGGCGGGGGGTGTCATATTGGCTGGTCTATCCGATGCAGGATATTCGGTGAGGGGCGTGAGTGCATTTACGATAGTGCAGATGGGGTGATAACGTTGCTTCGATAACCGGCGTGCGGTCAGCGTCCGCCACAAGTTCCGCCGAGTATGCGCCTCGGTATTCGAAACGTCAATAAATCCGCGGTGTTAAGGCTTTAAGAGTGCGCAAAAATATCGACATCGTCCCAGCCATTCAAATCCAGATGGGCGCGGGTTGGTAGGAAATCGAAACAGGCCTGGGCCAGTTCCAATCGGCCTTCGCGGATTAGCATGGCCTGCAGCTTGTCGCGAATGTCATGCAAGTTCAGCACGTCAGACGCGGCGTATTTCAACTGGTCTTTCGACAGCTCGTTGGCGGCCCAATCTGAAGATTGCTGTTCCTTCGAAAGCTCGATGTTGAGGAGTTCCCGGGTGACGTCCTTGAGGCCGTGGCGATCCGTGTAGGTCCGCACCAGCTTCGATGCGATCTTCGTGCAAAAGATCGGTGAAACGGTGACGTCCAGGTATCGCTTCAAGATCGCCAGGTCGAAACGTGCGAAGTGGAATATTTTGGTGACGGCAGCATCCGCCATCAAGGCCTTTAAATTCGGCGCGTCATACTCGCCGGCCCTAATCTGGACCAGATGACATACTCCGTCGCCCTCCGACAATTGCACGACACACAGTCGATCCCTGCCAAGGTCCAAACCCTGGGTCTCCGTATCCACGGCGACGCTGTCGCCAAAGGACACGCTGCTCGGGATATCGCCCTCGTGCAACTCAATCGATTCTGGTTCGCGTTTCAACGGTTTTGGCAATCTCCAACCCTTGCCAATGTGCTCAATTTGTATTGTGTACCATTCTGCACCGTGGTTTCAACCGATGGAAATGGTGCCCAGGAGAAGACTCGAACTTCCACGACCTTGCGGCCACAGGTACCTGAAACCTGCGCGTCTACCAATTCCGCCACCTGGGCCTTTGATTTCTGTTCCTCACAGGAAACTTGTACTGTCAATATTGAGAGGTAGGGGTATTGTCAACACGTGAAGCATGGCTGGCGTGCGAGGATTTTTCGGCGCCCGTTCAACGGGACAACGCTCGGTTGACGCGGGGGGTGGGGCCATGTAATCGAGAGAGTGTTCGGACAGGCGGACGACCTGGCCGAGGAGGTACGATGCCAGGCTTTTCATCCACATCAACCAAAGGGCTTTCACCCGGCGATCGCGTCACCGTCATCGGCGGCTCGGGTTTCGTCGGCCGCCATTTGGTGCGCCGGTTGGCGCAGATCGGCGCCAATGTCCGAGTGGGCGTCCGCGATGTGGAAGCGGCCCTTTTCCTAAAGCCCTGCGGTGACGTTGGACAGGTCGTCCCCTGGCAAGTGGACATCGGCGATCCTGCCCAGGTGGCGACGGCCGTTCATGGCGCCGATGTGGTGATCAATCTGGTTGGCATCCTCTATGAGCGCGGGGAGCGGACGTTCAAGCGGGTGCACGTGGATGGCGCCGCCATCGTCGCCAAGGCCGCCGCCGAGGCCGGCGCGGCCCGGTTCCTGCATATGTCGGCGTTGGGTGCCGATGCGGCGTCACCGGCCCAGTACGGCCGGACCAAGTTTGCGGGCGAAGAGGCGGTCAAGGCCGCGTTTCCCGAAGCCACCATTTTCCGGCCGAGCGTTATCTTCGGACCCGAAGACGATTTCTTCAACATGTTCGCCGGCATGATGCGGATCCTCCCGGCCTTGCCGGTCATGGGCGCGCCGCTCATGCCGAAGGTATCGTTGGGCGGCGCGGACGGGTGGGGTATCGATTGCTTCGGCGACGGCGGCTGCAAGTTCCAGCCCGTATATGTT
>CAJWVP010000111.1 GCA_913048145.1 uncultured Rhodospirillaceae bacterium | reverse complement strand
CGGTGGCGAACTGGACTATCTCGATGACGGTACGTTAAGCGCGGCGCTGAAGGCGCGGCGCAGCCTGGGTAAGAACAGTGAGAACGAAACTGACCGCTAGGTGCCCCTAGAGCAGTGAAAGTCGAGCCCCATTCTATGACTAACGCTTTCTATGTCACACTGGCTTGTAAGTCGCGAATGCTCAGCTGCAAGCAACCCGCGGCGTAAACCAAGGCCGCCGTCTATTTGCTGTGACAGTAGTGGGGTGCCAAAGGTAAGAATTCGAGAGATTCTGTGGAGCCTGCCGACTGGTTGAAACACCATGGTGCAGATGCTGCGCTGCGGTGGGACGTTCTCATCGCGAAATATGAAAAGGGGATGAGTGGGTCAGTTCAATAGAACGCGCAGGGTTAATTGCTCTCCCTTGAAGGAAGTTGCAGGGTTGGACCTCCTGGTTCGAGGTCCGATGCAAGTGAGTCATCTTCGAAGTGTAGGGCGTCGATGTTTTCTCCCTTCTTGACAATTTTATCCGTGGATATGCGGATTTCACGCACGTCTTTCACGGCAAGATCAAAGTGGCTCTGTAGATTGCCCACTCGTTTATCTAGGCGTCCCACGTCATCCATCATCTTCACTACCTCCGCCTGGATGACGCCGGCGTGTTCACGCATTTTGGCATCTTTGAGGACGGCGCGGATCGTGTTCAAGGTCGCCATCAGCGTCGTCGGCGAGACGATCCAAACACGGCGCCGGAAGGAATCCTCCACCACGTTGCGGAAGGTGGCGTGCAGTTCAGCGTAAACGGCCTCGGACGGCAGAAACATGAGGGCCGAATCAGCCGTTTCCCCGGGTACGATATACTTCTCCGCGATGGCTTTCACGTGTGTGCCAACGTCGGCGGCAAAAGCCCGGCTGGCCTGCGCCCGCGCGGTCTCGTCTCGGGCCTCGCGGAGAGCCTGAAAGCTCTCCAGAGGAAACTTTGAATCGACCACGATCGACCCCGGTGGGTTTGGTAACTTCAACAGGCAATCGGACCGTTTCCCGTTGCTGAGCGTCGATTGGAATTCGAAGGCGGATGGAGGCAGGGCGGCGGTGACAATGTCTTGCAACTGGATTTCGCCAAAGGCCCCCCGGCTTTGTTTGTTGGAAAGAATATCCTGGAGGCTGACCATCTGTTGGGAGAGCCCGGTGATGGTCTGCTGTGCGCGGTCGATGACGACCAGGCGTTTCTCCAGTTCCTTTAAGTTGTGGCCCGTCTTTTCCGTTTGCTGAGCCAGGCCATCACCAAGGCGCCGGCTCAGCAGGTCCAGGCGCTCGTTAACGCTGGACTGCGATTGTTGAAGGCGGCCCGATAAATCCGCCTGAGATGCGGCGAGGCGCTGTGAAAGATCGGCCTGGGTTTGTGCCATTTGCTCGGCGACTTGGGTCAGGCGCTGCATGTCCAGGGCGGTTGCCTTGCGATCACGTTGAGATCGTAGGTTCAGGCCAATAACAACGGCCAAAATGACGGCCATGCCGACGAGAAGAACCGCGATCCCCTCAGGGCCTTGGAGGAACGATTGCACTTAAGACGCCTCATTCATGCTATGGCACCACTATATTGGACCATCCTCACCTTGCCCTAGCCCTTATTGAAACGCAAATTTGCCCTGGACTGGGAAAGGATCGATCCATGAGAACAAAAAAGGAGCAGCGTTTTGTGTCGGCGCCGGTGGCGTTGGCCAACCTGGTCGGACCGGCCTTTGGACACGGGGCCACGTCCATGACCGCCGACTGAACGCGCCCCAACATGACCGCATACGGGAATAGCCTGGCCTTAGTGAAAGGTCGTCGACAGGTATAATTTTAAATCGAAGTCAATAAGTTGGACGTGATCGATGTCAGCCTACAGATGATTGCGGATAGCGACTAAGCTGACTTTGGGCCGGGCTCCTGAGTGCTTTCTCACACCTTGCATCCGTTGAACCTGAACCCCTGCAGTCAGCTAGGGGCCCTTTTGGGCACGACCGTGAAATTGTTTAGGCACTATTCCCAGACCGGCGCCTAAAGTATCGTCGATGCGACCTTAGTTTCGGAGCAAGGCGGCATAATCGCACGAATCGGTAGACAGTTGGTCAACAACCCAGACGGCCGCTAAACGTTTTCCGACTTTACTGCGCTCCGCCGCGACTGATGGCCTGCAGAACTGTTATCAGTTCGGAAGGGATTGGCCAAATATCATGTCTACAGCTTGCCGTAGCCTGTGACCTTCAAGCGGGACGAAGAGCTTCAGGCAGCTTTGGATGGCAAGCAGTTTTTGGATGAGGACCGCATGGGGACACGCTGGTTAGCGTGCCCGCACGCTTGAGCGTCTGGAATGCCTTGGACGTTGCGGGGGTGCACCAACAAACCGATTTCTGGCACGAGAAACGCACCACCTATGAGGTGGCTTGCCGATTTAAGGTCCGCGTCCGCAACTGATCAGCCCTTAAGCCGGCGGACCATCTTGAAACCCAGAGGCAGGACCATCAGATAGGCCCAGGCTGCAGCTAAGGCGCTGAGGCTACCCCAGGTGACGCCATAGCGGGGGAAGGTCTCGCTCACGGCAACGATGTAGACGATGACAGAGCCTAGCCCCACCGGAAAAGCACTCAGCATGGCGTGCACGTGTGCCGCCGAATAGGTGAGATGCACGATCAACATGGTTGGCAGCAACGTCATGGGAAAGGCCATCAGCAACCCGCCCAAGGTCGGCCCAAGGGCCACTGCTAGGCTGGAAACGATGCTGACCAGAAACGCTGCGCCACTGGCCCGGATCACCAGCAGCTTGAAGCTCAGACGGGCCGGGTTGCGCACCTTCACGTCGCCCAGTTTCCGGAACAAGAAGGAGCCGATAAAAATGGCGGGGACGATCACCGCCAGGGCTGTCGGAATGGTGAAGGGAATATCCTGGATGGTCGCGCTGAACGCCAAATAGGTTCCGACACCGACCGTGGTGGCAGCGACCGCGTTCCAGAGTGGCGGCCACTTCGTGCACCAGACCGACGTTCGGTAATAGGCGTAGGTGAACATCAAGGTGCCGGTCATGCCGGCGGCGGCGTAGGGTGTGCCGGCGGCAACGAATTCGGGGCCGGCCTCCTGGCCGATGAAATAGTAACTGATCAGTGCGCCCAAGGGTGCGCCCATCAGAATGCCCGCCAAGCGCGGTCCCAAGCGCTCTGCCAGGACCGAAAATCCAAGAACGATAGCCGTCGCGACGACAACCTTGATAAGTAATATGCTCACGGTTTTGGTGCCGGATAGTGCCTTGGTAAGAACGTCTTGTCTTGGCCCCTCGCCAAATGGCAGGAAACGCGTTACAGCTGCAGTCCCAATGACACGTTTCATTGATGCCTTCAAGAACCAAAGGGTCGCAATGGCGATCACAGATGCGCTGCTTGGTGGGCTGATCTCTGAAGTGATTGAAGCCACAATCACGCTCATCGGTAAGCATATTGGCAACAGTTTTTAAGCCATCGCCAACGACTTCCAGAAGGTCGCAAAGGTGGGAGCAGGGCTGCTTTAGGTCGCAATTATTGAATTTAAGGCTGGCCTGATCAAGGTGCCGGACCGATCTGCACGACTTGTTTACCGAAGTTGCCCCCCTTGAGCATGGAAATGAAGGCTTTGGGTGCATTCTCCAGTCCATCGGTTATATCGATCCGATAGCGGATTTGACCGGACGACAACCACGCTCCCATTTCCGACATGAATTCTTCGAATCGATCCCAATGGTCGCCAACAATGAATCCTTCCATACGAATGCGTTTGCGGTTGATGTGGGTGAGATTTCGAATCCCCATCGTCTCCTCCCGCGACAGATTGTATTGCGAAATCATTCCACATTGAATGAACCGGGCGAAATTGTTGGCGTGATCCAGCGCCGCTTCCAGAGTCGTACCGCCAACGTTGTCAAAATACATGTCGATCCCATCTGGTGCGGCGGTATGTAGGGCCTCAAGGACGGGAGTGGACGCTTTGTAGTTGAAGGCCGCGTCGAAACCCAATTCATCCAATAGAAAGGCCGCCTTGTCATCGCTGCCGGCGCAGCCAACGGCGCGGCAACCCCGCAGCTTGGCGATTTGACCCGCGATCTGTCCAACCCCGCCAGACGCGGCGGATACAAAGACGGTTTCACCGGGCTCGGGCGCACCCATTTCCATGCCAATCCAAGCGGTCATACCTGGCATGCCGAGGGCGCCCAGATAGTAGGGTAGCGGTACAGGGTTGGGATCGACATGGTGGAGATCTGCGCCTTGGGCCACGCTCATGTCGGCCCAGTCAACCATGCCGTGGACCAGGTCGCCGGCGTTGAAATTGGCATGTTCGGAATGGACGACTTCACCAATGACGCGGGCTTTCAAGGGTTCGCCGATCTGAAAATTTTGGGCATAGGTCTTGGTTGCATCCATGCGTCCGCGCATGTAGGGATCGAGTGACATGTATATGGCGCGGATCAGAACTTGATCCGAATTTGGGACCTTTAGGATGGTCTCCCTAATTTCAAAGTCTTTCAATGTTACCCAACCCATCGGACGACGGCGTAGGGTAATTTGTCGCGTTGACGTGGACATAACGGCCTCATTTTCTTGTGCCTGTTCCGTAAATACCCAACCACATGTGCGGTCAAACTGAAACCTTTTGGTAACTCCCGGAAATAGTTGTGACCTCGTCGGTATTTGAAGAACGGGAGAAAGACACATTACAGGCACGAGAAACATCCAAGTCCACGCCCGCGCTGCATGGGTTCTCAAAAGAATTCCGGCAGGGCCTTCGCGAGGTTTTCTCTAATGCGCTCTATGACTGGTCGGTCCATGGGTGCATGGGCAAAGGTTTGGCCTGTGACCTGCTCAAACAGTCGGACGTACTTGCTGGAGAATTCCAATAGAGTGTCCGGCGGAATGTTGGGGACTGGGTCCTTATAGGGGTCGCATTGACTGGTGATCCACAAGCGCAGGAATTCCTTGTCCAGGCTTTCCGGTTCGTGACCGTTGGCGAGACGGGAGTCATAACTTTCCATAAGCCAATAACGGCTGGAGTCAGGCGTATGGATTTCGTCGGCCAAGGTGATCTGGCCTGTATCGGGATCGATGCCAAATTCATATTTGGTGTCGACCAGGATCAGGCCGTTAGCGGCGGCGATCTCGCGGCCCTTGACGAAGATGGCCAGGCTCAATGCCGCCAATTCATCCCACTGCGCTTGGGTAAGGCGTCCGGTTTCGATAATCTCCGCCGGGGTAGTCGATTCGTCGTGTTCTCCGGCCATGCCCTTGGTGGTGGGGGTCAGGATCGTATTGGACAGCTTCTGGTTCTTTCTTAGGCCTTCGGGAAAGGTGATCCCGTACATAACCCGCTCGCCACGTTGGTACATGGGCCAGATGGAGGTCTCTGTGGAACCGGTCATGTAGTCGCGGACTACTATTTCGACCGAAAACATATCCAACCGTTTGCCGATCACCACGTTCGGATCCGGCATGTCGATGATGTGGTTGGCGCAAATTTCCGCTGTTTCCTCGAACCAGAAATTTGCCGTCTGGGTCAGGACCTGCCCCTTGTGAGGAACCGCGGCAAGGACAATGTCGAAAGCTGACTGGCGATCAGACGCAATCATCACTCGGCGACCGTCCGGCAGATCATAGGAATCCCGGACCTTGCCCGAAGTATGACTGGGCAATTCAGGTACGCTGACGTCGGTGAGGACGTTCGCCAAGATGGTTTCGGCGGTTTCGAGCGTTTGATCCGTCATGGCAGCGGCATCCGAACCTGAGAGGTGAAATAATACTTATGATTCGGTGAAATTCCCAGGTATTAAAGCGTGAATATTGTGGATAGCCTTCCTGCGCCATGTTCCCGAGATCAGCAGAACAAAATCTCTTGCAAAATCGAATGCTGGTCTTGGCGCGCTGCCGTGACGTCCTTACATTTAGCTCATGCGCACGCCTCATCCCCTCATGATCGGCAGCGAAGTGTTCCGTACCACGAATCAGCGGAGCGGTCATCCGCTGGGGATTCCGCGAGTTACCCTGACTATGGACCTCTGCCGGCTTTTGGGATGGGTGGACGACGCGAATTTCATCGATAGCCCGTGTGCGACAAAGGATGACCTCGCGGATTTTCACGACATGGAATACATCGACGCTGTCGACGCGGCGGAAACATTGGGGCGCATCGATCCAGCGCTGGCGGAACGCTATCATATCGGAGTCAACGGCAATCCCATCTTTGATGGTATGTATAGACGGTCTGCCACGGCCTGCGGTGGCGGATTGCTGGCCGCGGCACGCTTGGCCGAGGCCGGCGGGGCCATCTACAACATCGGCGGGGGGCAGCACCATGGCCGGCCGGACCAGGCTAGTGGATTTTGCTACTTCAATGAGCCAGCATTGGCCATTCGCTCCATGCTTCAACGTAGTGTCCAGCGTGTTTTCTACATCGACCTGGATGCCCATCAAGGCGACGGCGTGCAGGATGCCTTTGCGGATGAACCGCGCGTGTTCACCTTGTCCGTTCATGAAGCTGGGCGCTGGCCGATGGAAAAAACAGCGTTGTCGGGCGATTTAGGCACGGTGGAAGACAGCGGCCCTGCCCATCGGAATCTGCCCGTTTTGGCGGGGTTCAACGATACGGAACTAGAATATCTTATGGAGACGGCTGTGCTGCCGCTGATCCAGGCGTTCAGGCCCAATGTGATCTATTTCCAGGGCGGTTGTGATTCGTTGGCGGACGACCCACAAAGTAAGCTCTTGCTCTCAAATACGGCCCTGTGGCGGGCCTTGGCCATGGTTCGCGATGCCGCATCAGGAATCTTGGTCTCTGGCGGCGGCGGGTATAATCCCTATGCCGTTGCACGGTGCTGGGCCGGCAATTGGGCGACCTTGAACGAGTTCGACATTCCCGCGTTTCTGCCTGAACCTGCACAGAGGTTGCTCGGTGAGGTCACTTGGGCCCATCGCCTGGGCCGTAACCCGGAGCGTCACTGGCTTTCCACCGTGGCCGACAGACCACGACCCGGACGGCTTCGCGAGGAGACAAAAGAGATGGTACGAAAGGCACTAACCCAATGACCATGCCCACCCCGCCGAAGGCCGAGAAACGGCCGACGACAACAACCTGGCACGGCTACGACAAGACCGACAATTACGCCTGGTTGCGCGATGACGATTGGCAGAAGGTGATGCGCGATCCCAATGTACTGAGTGCAGATATCCGCGCCTACCTGGCGGCGGAGAACGACTTTACCGCGGCCGTCATGGATCCCCTATCGGACGAGGTAGACGTCCTATTCGCCGAAATGAAAGGCCGGGTGAAAGAAGACGATTCGTCCGTGCCCTTGCCGGACGGGAATTGGTCTTATTACCGGCGTTTTCGCGAAGGTGGCCAACATCCCGTATTCTGCCGGCGGCCCCGTGACGGCGGGGACGAACAGATCTTGTTCGACGGTGACGAGGCGGCCAAGGACACGAGCTATTTCAAATTGGGTGCCTTTGAACATAGTCCGGACCATGGCCTTGCCGCTTATGCCTTGGATCAGAATGGATCTGAGATTTTCACGATCCGCTTCCGCGACCTGGCCAGCCGCAATGACATGCCCGAAGTGATCGGGGAATCCAACGGCGGGCTGGCCTGGTCGATCGACGGTCAGACGATCCTCTATACCGTGTTGGACGACAATCACCGGCCGCACGCGGTGCGACGACACCGGCTGGGGACTGATCCCAAGGAGGATCCCTGGGTCTACAAGGAACAGGATCCAGGCTTTTTTGTCGGTGTCTCGACGACGGAAAGCCGGCGGTTCATTGTGATCTCAGCCCACGATCACCAAACGTCCGAAGCCTACCTAATTCCAGCCGACGCGCCGGACACCACGCCCTACTTGGTGGCGCCGCGGATCGTCGGCACGGAATACGACCTTAGCGACCAGGACGACCGGTTCCTAATCCGCACCAATGCCGACAAGGCCGAGGACTTCAAGATCATGACCGCGCCCCTTGATGCGCCGGAGCCGGAAAACTGGACCGAACTGGTGGCGCATGAGGAGGGACGGCTGATCCTGTCGATCGGTACCTTCAAGGATTACTGGGTCCGCATGGAACGCGTCGACGCGTTGCCGCGGATCGTCATCACCGGGCCTGACGGTGTGGAGCACGCTATCGCCTTTGATGAGGAAGCCTACGCACTGGGTCTCGGCGGGTCTTATGAATACGACACGACCATGGTGCGGTTCACCTATTCCTCGATGACCACGCCGGAGCGTGTCTACGATTACGATATGGAGAGGCGTCAGCGTGAACTGCGCAAGGAACAGGAGGTGCCCTCCGGTCATGACCCGGATGATTATGTGACCCGGCGGCTCAACCTGCCCGCGCCGGACGGGGAGTTGGTTCCGGTCAGCATTCTCCATCGCAAGGACACGCCCCTAGACGGATCGGCGCCGGTCCTTCTCTATGGATATGGGGCTTACGGCATATCCATACCCGCATCGTTCGGCACGCCGCGCCTGAGCCTCGTGGATCGCGGTTTCATCTATGCCATCGCCCATATCCGGGGTGGAATGGAGAAGGGCTATCGCTGGTA
>CAJWVP010000110.1 GCA_913048145.1 uncultured Rhodospirillaceae bacterium | reverse complement strand
GGTGTCCGTAGTAATCTTCATAGCGGCCTTGTACTTAACACGGTACGAGACGCAAACAGCCTTATAAGATATTGATTTTGTAGCGCTTTCAGGGGCGAGGATTGCTTGTGAGACGGTGCTCAAAATGGTAGGTTAATGGGTGTCGAGAGAAGAGATTTACACGACATTTCTATCTTCCCTAAGTCTTTGTAAACATGTGGTAAAAACCCTTGGCCAACCCGCCTGACACGCTGCCGCCCGGCGCACCCGATTCGGACATTACACCGATCGCCATCGAAGACGAAATGCGCTCTTCGTACCTCGATTACGCCATGAGCGTGATCGTGTCGCGCGCGCTTCCCGATGTGCGCGACGGGCTGAAGCCGGTACATCGGCGCATCCTCTATTCCATGAAGGAAAACGGCTACGAATTTAATCGGCCGTACCGCAAGTCGGCGCGCATTGTCGGCGATGTTATGGGTAAGTATCACCCACACGGCGATCAGGCGATCTACGACGCCATGGTGCGCATGGCGCAGAATTTCTCCATGCGTCTGCCGCTCATCGACGGGCAAGGTAACTTCGGCTCCATGGATGGCGACAAGGCGGCCGCTATGCGTTACACGGAAGCCCGAATGGCGCGAGCGGCTCACGCCTTGATCGAGGACTTCGACAAGGACACGGTCGACTTCCAGGCCAACTATGACGAAAGCACCAAGGAACCGCAGGTCCTGCCGGCCGGGTTCCCGAATTTGCTGGTCAACGGCGCGGGTGGCATTGCGGTCGGCATGGCGACCAATATCCCACCCCACAACCTGGGCGAAATGATCGATGCCTGCTGTGCGATCATCGACAATCCTGAAATCACCATCGACGAGATCATCGAGCACCACGTCGAGGGACCGGACTTCCCCACGGGCGGGCAAATTCTGGGCCGCAATGGCATCCTTTCCGCCTTCCACACGGGACGCGGGTCAGTGGTCATGCGGGGCAAGACATCAATCGAGGAGATCCGTAAGGACCGCTTCGCCATTATCATTCACGAAGTGCCGTACCAGGTGAACAAGTCGAGGATGATCGAGAACATGGCCGAGACCGTGCGGGACAAGCGCATCGAGGGCATCAGCGATCTTCGCGATGAGTCCGACCGTCAGGGCGTGCGCGTGGTGGTTGAGCTAAAGCGTGACGCCGAGCCTGAGGTTGTGTTGGCCCAACTGTACCGTTTCACGCCCCTGCAAACATCCTTTGGGGTCAACATGCTGGCGTTGGACGGCGGCCAGCCCCGGTTAATGAACCTCAAGGAAATCCTGGAAGCCTTCATAGTCTTTCGCGAGGAGGTCATCCGCCGACGCACTATCTATGAATTGGGCAAGGCCCGGGACCGGGCACATATTCTGGCTGGGTTAGCCGTCGCGGTTGCCAATATAGATGAGGTCATCGAGCTGATCCGCGCCGCGCCGGACCCTCAGACGGCGCGTGCCGAACTGATGGCTCGCGAATGGCCGGCCGCCGATGTGGCGGCCATGATCGCGTTGTTGGATGAACCCGGACGCGGCGTGGTCAACGGTAAATACACCCTGTCGGAAGAGCAGGCCAAGGCCATCCTGGAGCTGCGCCTGCATCGCCTGACCGGGCTGGAGCGCGACAAGATCGGCGACGACCTGCGCGAACTGGGCGAGCAGATTGAGGAATATCTTTCGATCCTGGCGTCGCGAGAGAAGCTTTACGGCATACTCCGTGCCGAACTCCTGGAGATGAAGCAGCAGTTCGGCGACGAACGGCGCACCACCATCGAGGAAAGCGAGTTCGAGCACGACATCGAGGACCTGATCCAGCGTGAGGACATGGTCGTCACGGTGACCCAATCGGGGTACGTGAAACGCGTGCCGTTGTCGACCTATCGGGCGCAGCGCCGCGGCGGCAAGGGCCGCGCCGGCATGACTACCCGTGACGAGGACTTCGTCGATCAAGTATTCGTCGTCAACACGCATACGCCGGTTTTGTTCTTCTCTTCGACGGGTATCGTCTACAAGCTGAAGGTTTACAAACTGCCCGTGGGAACTCCTCAGGCACGGGGTAAGGCTTTGGTCAACTTGTTACCCTTGGACGAGGGAGAGACCATTACCACGATGATGCCGTTACCCGAGGATGAGGAAGTCTGGAGTGAGTTGTTCGTCATGTTCGCCACGGCATCGGGGAACGTCCGGCGAAATTCGCTCTCGGACTTCACCAACGTCATGGCCAACGGCAAGATCGCCATGAAGCTGAATGAGGGTGACAAACTGGTCCGGGTGCGGACCTGCACGGAAGATGACGATGTGCTGTTGTCGGCCAAGGGCGGCAAGGTCATTCGGTTCCCGGTGACCGACGTGCGTGTGTTTTCGAGCCGCTCATCGACCGGGGTGCGCGGCATGAAGATCAAGGGCGATGATGAGGTTATTGCCATGTCTGTGGTCCGCCACGTCAAGGTGGAAACCGACGAGCGCGATCTATACCTGCAGGCGATCAGCGCCGCTCGTCGTCTGAAGGGTGGCGATTATACGGACCGGGACGAAGACAAGACCCGCGACGCGGAATTGGCTGCCCGCCTGGAACAGCCAAAGTTCCAGGCCATGGCCGAGGTCGAAGAATTCATCTTGACGATCACCGAAGACGGCATGGGCAAGCGGACGTCTGCCTACGAGTACCGGATCGCCGGACGGGGAGGACAGGGCATCACGGGTATTGAGTTGTCCCGAGGCAAGAAGCAGCTGCCGTCGACCATCGTCGCCGCATTCACGGTTGTAGATACGGACCAATTGGTCATGGTTTCGGATGCCGGCCAGATCATTCGCTGTCCCATCGATCAGATCAGCATCATCGGTCGCAGCGGTCGTGGTGTGACGATCTTCAAGGTGGCGGACGAAGAGCGCCTGGTTTCCGTTAGTCGCTTTCGCGACCTTGACGACGATGGTGAAGATGAAATGGAAGCGCCCTCGGACGGTGTTGACATTATCGAAGGCGACATGGAAAACAGCTACCCACCATCAGACGAAGCCGCCGAAACCGTGATGACGAACGGCGACGGAGACGCAGAAGCATGAGCGACGAGACCATAGCCGTGTACCCGGGCACCTTCGACCCCGTCACCAATGGCCATATGGATATCATCACCCGCTCGGCGCGCTTGGTCGACCGACTGGTGATCGCGGTTGCCGTGAACATTGGCAAGGGCCCCCTGTTTAGTCTGGACGAACGGGTGGAAATGGTTGAGGCAGAGATCGCCGGCATGGGCAACGGTTCCAGCGAGCGCATCACCGCTGTGCCCTTTGACTCGCTGCTCATGGAGTTCGCCACCGAGCAGAATGCCAACATGATCATCCGGGGCCTGCGCGCGGTATCAGATTTCGAATACGAATTCCAAATGGCCGGCATGAATTCGCGCTTGAACCGGGACGTGGAGACGGTTTTTCTTATGGCCTCCGAACGCCAACAGTTCATCGCATCGAAATTCGTCAAGGAAATCGGCATGTTGGGCGGTGATATCGGACATTTCGTCTCGCCCGCGGTACGCGATCGGATGTTGGCGAAAATCGCCGAAGTCAACGCGGCGAAAAGTTGATCCGAACCCCAGGGATTACGCTATCTATGCGCAATAAAGGGCATTGACCGCTCCGTTCTGCGTCCTTATGGTCGCGCCGGTTCTGTCCTAGAACCATAGCCTTTTTTGGGGGCGCTTAGCTCAGTTGGTAGAGCATTCGACTTTTAATCGAACGGTCGTAGGTTCGAATCCTACAGCGCCCACCACTCTCTTTCCTTGGAAACTTGGTATCGTCTCTGTAGCCCCTTGTGATGCTGAGCGGGAATGGGCACCATGGATAACAACATGAAATGCTGTTAGTTCCCAAAGCCGATGGAGCTAGTCATTGTCAAGTGCAACCGTGGTGCTATCCACGTCCGCATCCCTAAAGCCCACCCCGCTGTGAGAGAAGGCTCAACATTTTTAAGGGTTTGAAACGCGTCTGAATTGATGCGCACGGACCGACGCCGTAAGCGCGGTGGTCGGTGACTGTGGCGACAAGGGGTAAGGCATGACGTTGGAGCACGCATCAGAGAGTTCCCGTGAGGCTGGCTGGCAAGCCTTAGGAATGCTTTACCACAACTTCTTCAGCGGATTAATTTTAAGCTTGTCGTCGCGCGAGGGGCACGACGTTGTCGGCGATTGGTCATTCAATCTGTTCCGACGCCAACACCATGAGAAATTCCTCTCCAGCTTTGACAAACTTGGTCTCACTGGACTTCCTCATGCCGTGGCGGCGGCCCGATATCACTTCCTTTCGAACCGTATCGGTGGTGTTGAGGTCGAATACGTGGAGGAGTCAGAAACCAAGGCCTGGATCCGGTTTCCGCACCCCCGGTGGATCTACATGGGGACGGCGATTTGCGGCATTCCCGACACGGTGGGCCAGGGCTACGTCCGCGGCTGGTACGGCCACAACGGCGTAAGCCTTGAGAATCCAAATTTGGGGTTCGTCTGCACCAGCCAGGATACCCATGCGGGACACGGGTTCTCGGGGTACTTCATGGAGTATGATCATGAACTCAGCGCGGACGAACGCGCCCGCTTCGTCGACGGTGAGATCATGCCGCAATTTGACCCGGACCGTGCGCCGACGCTGGACAGCAACATTTGGACAAAGGCGCGCCTTGATAAGGCGCGGCGCAATTACGCTATGGAGTACATCCGCAATGGCCTGACGGAACTAATTCCGATGATCGGCGCGGATCGCACCTGTGCCGTCGGCAACATCACTGCGCAATTGATCGGGCGGCAGTTCTATCCCGGGGTTATGGAGATTCTCGGGCTCGATTCCACGGACCGGAGCCTGAGCGCCTTTAGCCGGTTCATGACGGCCATGGCGGTGGCTCATGATGATGAGGTTGTTATCTCGCACGACGGTAGCGGCATGACCATCACCCAGACGGGATGGCGCCTGACCCGTGGCATGGCGGATTTGTCGCCGGTGATCTTCGATGTCTGGAACGCCTTGTGGGAAGGGTGCCTCTGCGCTCATGATCGTATGCGGCGCTTGGCGGTCGTGAAGCGCCCGGCGCATGCAGGTGACAGCGTGATCTGGACCATCACCTAGGTCCAACGGAGGAGGAAGTCCCATGGCTGGTGAAAAATGGAAGATCGGTGAGATCACCGTCACTCGCATTATCGAGATTGAGATGTCCGGCGGTCTCAGCCGGTTCCTGCCCGACGCGACGCTGGAAGCGGTACGCGAGATTCCTTGGTTGCAGCCGCATTTCGCCGATGCGGATGGACGCATGCGTGGCTCCATCCATGCGTTGATCATCGATACGGGGAACGCGTGTATCGTGGTCGATACCTGTATCGGTAACGACAAGGTTCGCTCGATCCCGGCTTGGGATAATATGCAGACTGGTTTTCTCGATGACATGGCCGGTGCCGGATATCCCACCGATATCGTTGATGCTGTGCTGTGTACGCATTTGCATGTGGATCACGTGGGCTGGAATACGCGCCTGGAGAACGATCGCTGGGTTCCGACCTTTTCCAATGCCCGGTACCTGATGGGCGCCGACGAGTTCGCCTTCTGGGAAAAGCGCGGCAATGACGAATTTTTTGGGCCGGTGTTCGATGATTCGGTGAAACCCGTGTTTGATGCGGGCCTAGTTGACTTGGTAGCGACGGACCATCAGGTGACACCTGGGGTTAGTCTTGTACCGACCCCAGGGCACACGCCGGGCCACGTGAGTGTGCTAATTTCGTCACAGGGCGAGGAAGCCCTAATCACTGGTGATTTCCTCCATCACCCTTGCCAGATCGCCCACCCTGAGTGGTGCGCGAATGTCGATGAGGACTCGATGCGGGCCGAACAAACCCGGCGCGAGATATTTCGACGTTTCGTCGACACCCCGACCCTGATCATCGGCACCCATTTCGCGACGCCGACGGCGGGTCGTCTGGTAACGGATGGCGACACCTATCGCTTGGACGTTTGACGCCGTCGATTCAGGCGGTAATCCGCAGCGACTGGCTTTCGAAGGTGACGGCCAATTGTTGCTCGGCCGCAAGACTGATGCACAATTCGTCGATGCGCGTTTCCAATTCCACCAAGGATGCGGCTTCTGATGGTTATCGCCGCCTGGCCCCTTCGATCAATGCCAGTGCAGCGTCATTGAGCTTTAGGGTCAGTTGATTTCGATGTCGCTTGAACACGGTCATCTCATCTATGCCGTCACACAGCTTATGTGACATACCCAAGCAGAAATTAGGATGTGTGCATAGCGTGACATACATACAACATATTGAATTTTTTGTTTCTGCTGCGAAATATTGTGTTTTCAGCCTTGGTTTCCGGATAGCGAGCCTAGAATGTTTGCGACGCCCGCCGTCCATGGTATAGCAAGAGATGCGTGGAAGACTTCGCCGCGGATGCCGAACACCCCAAGACATTCCTTAGGAGTGATGGAAAACGATGTCAAAAGAAGCCCAATTTGATGAACTCGGAGCCAAGCCGCGACGCGCAAGATTGGCGTTCGCGTTGCTATTTAGCACCCAAAGTGCCGTTTCAGAAGTTGAGGCTTGGCTAGACGACTATTGCGAGGGTCAATGGAACCTGACCGTTGAGGGCATGGATGATGAGCTCATCAAGAAAAGCCTTAAGATCACCTTCGAATTGGAAGCCGACAAACGTCGTTTCATAGACGATTACGCCCGCGCCTGAGACCGCGTGATGAGCCGGCTCTAGCCTGTAGGCCTGTGTATTCTGGTGGCTTTATTCTTGGGTGCCGGCGCTGCCATTTGACTGAAACGTTTGATAAGCGCAGCTCACACACATGAACTTCTCACCCCGAAGCTGGATGATCATAGGCGCCGTCGTAGTCGGCATCTCGGCCCTACTGGTCTATTTGGCGCATGCGGTCCCTGAAGCGCTGTCCGGCCAGGATGGTCAGATCAACCTGACCCGGACCCTACTCATCTTGGCTTTCGTAGGTGGCAGTCTTCTCCTGCGGGGCCGATTGCCCATCGGACACGCGCTGAGATACGGCTTGATCTGGATCTCCCTGGGCGGCGTGTTGGTCCTGGGTTACGGGTTCCGCCACGAGGTAAGCATGATCGCTGATCGGTTCGTGGCGGCGTTGCTGCCGCATAAAGGGCAGGTGATCGACGGCGCGGTGGCCATTTCCGCCGGCCGGCACGGTCATTTCGTGCTCGAGGCCGATGTAGACGGACAGGACGTTCGGTTTCTAGTTGACACTGGCGCTAGCGACGTAGTCTTGAGCCCCACCGACGCCCGCCGGTTGGGTTTTGATCTTAAGAAATTGCGGTTCACCAAGACCTATCTGACCGCGAATGGGATAGTGAAGGGGGCGTCGGTGCGCCTGGGCCGGGTCGCCATCGGTCCCATCGTCGTCACGGACGTCCGCGCGTCGGTGAACGGCGCGGCCATGAAACGCTCTCTGCTCGGGATGAGCTTTCTCGGCCGGTTATCGGGTTATGAGGTGAGCGGCGGCCGTTTGGTGCTGAAGCCCTAACCGGGCTCAGCCTAGTACCTCTCCGGACGGCTTTTTCTTGGGCAGGACGTCTTCGGCCAGGAGGTCGGTCGGCATACAGGTCTCATGCCCCGCCGCGTCGCCCCGGGCCGACAGGTGATCGGTAAAGATCGTTGCCCCCATGGGCGCCATGCCGTCATATCCTGCGATCAACAGTTCGGCTATTCCCAGAATATCAGCATTCTGGCGCATGGAATTAGCGGGAAATGGTCTCGGTGACGCGGACGATGTTATTGATATTTACACCCAGTCGATCCTCAATGACGATTACTTCACCAGTGGCGACGAGGCGGTTGTTAGCGTGAATTTCGATGTCCTCGCCGACGCCACGGTTCAGTTCCACAACCGCGCCACGGCCAAGCTTCAAGATCTGGCTGATGGGCATTATGGCGGTGCCCAGGACGGCGGTGATGTCCACGCTGACATCAAGGACCGCGTCTAGTTCGGTAAGGTTGTCGTCTATACTAAGGACGTCGCCGACTGTTTGGGGTTCGTCTTCCATCACATCCATCCTGTCCGAGAGCCGTTAGTATCCATGGTGGCCTTTAAGGTGCGGTTAACGACCGAATCAAGCCATCTTAGCATATCTGTTGACCCGTCCATTAGTTTCCTCCGACTGCCTTCACGCGCTCCAGCAGGTTGTGTAGGTCTGGATCGTGTTGGCCCAGAAATTCCAGCTTGCGCACCAATTCTATCAGATAATCACGGTTGCGCCCGCCGATGCCTGATGCCCGCAGGATGACTGCAACGGCCGTATCTATGGGCAGGGGGCCTGCGTAATTGGGATGGTCCGGATTGGCCACATAGGTCAAGGCCGCCACAGGGCCCGTGGCGAGCATGATCTCGACCACCTTTGGCACATAGGCGTAGTTGCCGACCAGCTCGCGTTCGTTGAGGTAGGTGTAGGTTGATGGCCAGTCTTCGGGCGCGATACGAAAGGCCACGCCGAGGCACTGTCCGCCGACGTCCAGGCCCAGCACCAGGCCCGGTGTTTCCCGAGTGCCGCGATGGTGATGCGAATACATGCAGAACGCCCGGTGATGGCCGATCAACACAGCTGGTTGCTGTTCAAGGAATGGGAACCCGGGATTCCACATGAGC
>CAJWVP010000109.1 GCA_913048145.1 uncultured Rhodospirillaceae bacterium | reverse complement strand
AACATGAGCAATTCTAACCAATTGATTAACCCCTCCCAATATGGTGCGTTTTCGCTGGATTTCCAATCCCTACTACGGTCTCGTTACGGTATTAGCCTGTGACCTAGGTTCGAGTTGCCATATATTCTTCAAGCCTTTGGCGCCCCGCGGCGTCCATATGGAGGCCGGCCTTAGTCCGCCGCCAAAGGATATCGTCGGGCGTTTCAGCCCATTCCTCTGTCATCAGATAATCTACTTCGCGGCCGGTCAGGCCACCGCCGAAATCTGGACCCAGGTCTTCGATCTTACGCGCATTGTCGAGGACCCGGGCTGCACATCCCCCGTGACGACACGCCAACGCTTGTAACAAGTAGTCGGGAATTTTTGGGTAAGCTAACTTTAAGGTATTGGAAAGGGCTTTTTTGTCCGCCGCGATGAAATCGCCTCCGGCCAGCGGTTGATAGGCCGTCCAGGCGCAGCCAAGGCCCGGAAAATGCGGCCTGAGCTTATCCATTGCGGCTTCCGCAAGTCGCCGATAGGTCGTGATCTTGCCGCCAAACACGGAGAGCACAGGTGGGGTATTTGGGGAGGCTTCCAACTCAAGGACGTAATCGCGGGTCACGGCTGAAGGATCATCTTCGCCATCATCGAATAAGGACCGCACACCGGAGAAAGACCAGGTAACGTCATCCGGTGAAATCTGTGATTGAAAATACCTGTTTACGGATTCGCACAAATAGATGGTTTCCGCGGCGTTGATAGCCCAGCCGTTTTCCGGGGTTTCGACGGGGATATCCGTAGTGCCAATCATGGAGAAGTGCCGTTCAAAGGGGATGACGAAAATAACTCGGCCGTCTGGGTTCTGAAGCAAGAAGGCTTCCGACCCTTCAAAGACCCGAGGGACGACAATATGGCTACCCTTGACCATTCGAACGCGGGTTTTGTTGCGAGGTGTTGTTGCCGCATTCAGGACAGTCTCAACGGCGGTGCCGGAGGCGTTGACCAGGGCGCGCGCTGTAAGCTTGACCAGATCACCATTCTCCACTCTGCATAGCGTGATGTGCCATCGGCCATTCCGGCTTTCTGCCCGCTCCATACGGTGACGGGTCAGAATATTGGCACCATTACCCCGAGCCGTCAGGGCGTTTGCGATAACGAGCCGCGAATCGTCAACGCGGCAATCGGAGTAGGCGAAAGCGGATTTAAATACCGGGTTTAAGACCTTACCTGCGGGATGGTTGGCCAGGCAGAAGCGTTCGCTTCTCGGCAGTTTCTGCCGTGTGCCGAGGTAATCGTATAAAAATAAGCCGGCGCGGATCATCCATGCTGGTCTGTGGCCCGGCGCGTGCGGCAGGATCAGACGCAAAGGGTCGATCAAATGCGGCGCATTTCGCATCAGCACCTCGCGTTCTTGCAACGCCTCTTGAACCAGCCGGAACTCCATGTTTTCTAAATAACGAAGGCCGCCGTGGATCATTTTCGAACTCGCGGAAGACGTCTGTCCAGCCAAATCACCCTGCTCACAAAGGGCAACGCTAAGTCCGCGACCGGCCGCATCGCAGGCAATCCCCGAACCATTGATGCCGCCGCCGATGACACAGAGATCATACGCCCTGTCATGAGGCATGATCATTAGGTCCTTTAATATTCATAAATGAATATAAAGTGTAATAATATGAATATAACACGACAAAACACAAGACCAGCTAAGAAACTTCCAGTCCGGTAATTCAGGAGGTCAGGTGGGTTCTGGGGAGGTGAATTTCAGTGCCTGACCCCGTGGCGATCTCGATTATTTCTGGGGGTGGGGATTGGTCGGTGAACAGTGCCGAAATCTTGGAAATGTTGCCGAGACGCACCATGGCGTTTCGACCAAATTTGGAATGGTCGGTAACCAGGAAGATGCGGCGTGAATGCTTGATGATGGTTTGGGACACCTTGACCTCTCGGTAATCAAAATCCAAAAGCGTACCGTCCATATCGATTCCGCTGATGCCAATGATCCCGTAGTCGACGATAAACTGTGAGATAAAGTCCATGGTCGCTTCACCGACCACTCCGCGATCCTGACTGCGGACGACGCCGCTCGCGACGATCA
Organism: uncultured Rhodospirillaceae bacterium; assembly: GCA_913048145.1. Lineage (GTDB taxonomy): Bacteria > Pseudomonadota > Alphaproteobacteria > Rhodospirillales > Casp-alpha2 > UBA3470. The sequence goes on along the minus strand of CAJWVP010000109.1, from coordinate 6,578 downwards.
CTTCAAAGTCCTGCTTGGCGCTCATTAAATGCGCAACATTGAGATTGTTCGTGATAATTCGCAAGCCGTGATGCGCCATTAGGGCACGGGCGACTTCCTCATTTGTAGTGCCGATGTTTATAAAAAGTGATGAATGATCAGGAATTTGCGCAGCGGCCAAAGCTGCGATGCTTTGCTTTTCGGACAACAGGTGATCGCGTCGTGCGACGTAAGCAATGTTTTTGGCACTTGTCGGCAGCCCAGCGCCGCCGTGATAGCGGAGTAACATGCCCAACCCGCAAAGGTGATTGATGTCGCGGCGAATGGTCTGGGACGTAACACCAAACTCGCGGGAGAGAGACTCAATTGCGACGAAGCCTGATTGCTGGGCCCGGTCCATGATTTGCTGCTGACGAGGGTTAATCTGCACGACCATATCGGACTTCCACGAATAACTTTACTGCATTCGTATCATAATTTCAAAAGTGCGCTAAGTTAAGGGATCGTGTCATCAGATTTTCATATTTGATCAATTTGCCTTGACTCTACTTCGTTCACAACTCGTTATTAAATAAGGTACCATAGGATCCCGATGACTGATGGGCAGCGGTCCGGTGGCGGTTGCCCGTTAGGTATTGAGGATGGGATACAAATTTTATTACGGAGAGAGATCTGATGAAGTTCAACACCTTATCTCGACATATTGGGACAGCAGTCGTGGCCGGTGCGTCGTTGTTTGCCTTTGGCTTGGCATCTGCGGTATCGGCGGAAGATTGCTATCGTGGCACACTGGACAAACGTTATTGCGACCGCAACCGTGATCAGGTTGCTGACCTCCCGCTTGACCCCAAAAATTGGACCAACCCAAGCACCATCATTTTCTCGTACACCCCAGTGGAAGACCCTGCGGTCTATGCTAAGGTCTGGAAAGGTTTTACCGACCACATGTCGAAGGTTACCGGTAAGAAAGTAAAATTCTTCCCGGTGCAGTCCTATGCTGCGCAATACGAAGCCATGCGGTCTGGCCGCCTCCACGTGGCCGGCGTGAACACGGGAGGCAACCCTGTTGCCGTGAGTTGCGCAGGCTTGGTCCCCTTTGCCATGATGGCGTCCAAGGACGGCTCCTTCGGTTACGAGATGGAAATTATCGTGCCGGCCAACAGCGCGATTAAGTCGCCCAATGATATCAAAGGAAAAACGCTAACGTTCACGTCGCCAACATCGAACTCGGGTAACAAGGCTCCGTCAGCGTTGCTGAAATCCGAATTTGGTTTGGTGAAGGACAAGGACTTCAAGACCAACTTCTCGGGCAAGCATGACAATTCGATCATGGGGATCGCCAACAACGATTACGTTGTCGCGCCGGTGGCTAACTCGGTTCTCAAGCGAATGATCGACCGAAAGAAAGTCGACCCAGCGAAGATCCGAACTATCTACAAGTCTCAGACCTTTCCAACGACCGGATACGGCCACGCCCATAACCTTCATCCGGAAGTCGCGGCCAAGGTGAAACAAGCCTTTTTCACCTTCCCTTGGGAAGGCTCCGATCTGCAGAAGGAGTTCAAGAAGGAAGGCCGTTTCGTCGGTATTCACCACAAATCCGACTGGGCCGTTATACGTAAGATCGATACGGCCAATGGTGTGTCGTACACTTGCAAATAACGGGCAGGTTAACCGTATTTCAGCTCAGGGCCGGACATTCCGGTCCTGAGTTGTTTTTGATGTGTTGAAACCATAATAATTTCGTCGCGGGGATTGTATGCTGTGTCTTGAGGGGCTGGTCAAACAATACAAAACCGGCGATCGGGCGCTGAAAGGCATCGATTTGGATGTGCCCGACGGCCAGGTCATGGCGCTAATCGGACCATCCGGCGCAGGGAAGTCGACGCTTATTCGTTGCGTCAACCGATTGGTCGAGCCAACCAAAGGCTCGGTCCGCCTCAACGGCCAAGAATTGACAAAATTGGGGCAGGGAGAGCTTCGCATGGCTCGCCAGCGTATGGGAATGATTTTCCAGGAATATGCCCTTGTTGAACGCCTGACCGTTATGGAGAATGTGCTTTCGGGCCGGCTCGGGTATACGGGATTTTGGCGCAGTTATTTTCGCAAATTTCATCAGACCGATATCGATGAGGCTTTCCGGCTTCTCGAGCGTGTTGGCTTGGATCATATGGTCGATAAACGTGCCGACGAGCTGTCCGGTGGTCAACGCCAGCGGGTCGGTATTTGCCGCGCCTTGATTCAAGATCCGGAGTTGTTGCTGGTGGATGAGCCGACGGCGTCCCTGGATCCGAAAACGTCGCGCCAGATCATGCGCCTGATTTGTGAACTCTGCGAGGAGCGAAAGCTGTCGGCGATTATCAACATCCACGATGTCCTTCTAGCCCAGATGTTCGCGCAGCGGATTGTCGGTCTGCAACTTGGCGAGATTGTCTATGACGGTCCACCAGGTGGCCTGACGCCCGATGTCTTGACCCAGATCTACGGTGAGGAAGATTGGGAATCGACCATTGAGGCAGTCGAGGAAGAGGATGGCGATGAGGTGATCGATGAAGAACCGGAGGCCGCTGGTGGCGATCAGCAAGCGCCCGACCTTGGTCGCGATCGCATGGCCGGTATGACGTGAGGCTTGGGTTGTGACCGCCGCAACGTCCATAGGACCTTCAGCCCCCCGCCGATGGAAAAAACCGCCGCTGATTTCGAACGCGTTGGTACGCTGGTGTTTGTGGGTTGGCGCAGGTATCTATCTTGCTATCGCGCTCGGCACGACAGAAGTAAACTGGGGCCGCGTCCTTGAGGGCGTTCCGCGTGGCGCGAAGTTCATTGGTGGCTTTTTCCCGCCCAATTTCATCACCAATCTGGATGAGATCCTGAGCGGTCTTTACGAAAGCATCTGGATGACTGTTACCTCGACGGTCGTCGGAGTGGCCCTGTCAATCCCAATTGGTCTTGGGGCGGCCAAGAACCTAGCGCCGGCACCGATCTACTATGCTTGCCGCGGGATTCTGGCGATCACCCGAAGTTTCCAGGAAGTGATCATCGCGATTTTTATGGTCAAACTATTTGGCTTCGGCCCATTTGCTGGTTTCATTACACTTGTGATCGCGACTGTGGGGTTCTATGGGAAACTTCTGGCCGAAGACATCGAAGACATGGACCCGGTTCAGGCGGAAGCCGTGAAGGCCACCGGCGGAAGCTGGTTTCAGTGGATCAACTATGCGGTCCAGCCCCAAGTCATGCCGCGAATGATTGGTCTCGGGCTTTATCGGTTGGACATCAATTTTCGGGAAAGTGCGGTGGTTGGTATCGTTGGCGCCGGAGGGATCGGCGTCGTCTTGAACAATGCCTTCGATCAATATGATTATGAAACAGCGGCGGCCGTCCTTTTGCTTATTATTGGAATTGTCATGGTCGTGGAATACACGTCCGGATATGTCCGGAAGCAGGTTCAGTAAGATGCCGGTTCAAGAAAAAGACGAATTGAAAAGCTGGCAGCGTCGCGACCGCCGCACGCAGCTGACGGTATGGGCTGGATATTTTGTTGGCATGATGGTGTTCGTATGGTGCTGGCAACTGATGTCGGAGGAGACATTTTGGGATTTCGTCTGGGATGCGCCACGGCAGGCTGGCGACATGGCGTCGCGAATGGTGCCACCGAAATGGGGCTATATCAATGCGCTCTGGCGGGCCATATGGGACACCATCAATATTGCCACTTTGGGAACACTAATGGCACTCGTTCTAGCGGTGCCCACGGCGTTTTGCGCGGCGCGTAATACAACACCTAGCGTGACCTTTGTCCGACCCGTTGCGCTGTTTATAATTGTTTCGTCGCGGTCCATCAACTCTCTGATCTGGGCGCTTATCTTGGTCGCTATCGTTGGGCCTGGCGTGTTTGCTGGTATCATCGCGATAGGGCTGCGCTCTATCGGTTTTTGCGCGAAGCTCCTTTACGAGGCGATCGAAGAAATCGACGAAAACCAAGTCGAGGCCGTGACTGCCACGGGTGCCCGAGGTCCGCAAGTTCTTGCCTACGGAATTATCCCTCAGGTGTTGCCGGCATTTGCAGGCATCTCCGTTTTTCGCTGGGATATCAATATTCGCGAATCGACGATCCTAGGCCTTGTTGGGGCCGGTGGAATTGGTTTGCACCTGAGTTCATCTATTGCCAATTTGGCTTGGACACAAGTGAGCGTGATCCTGTTAGTTATCATAGTGACCGTCATCTTCAGCGAATGGGTCTCGGCGAAGGTTCGCCACGCCATTATCTAGGCGTTGGACGCGGCATTCTGAGTGAGGTTCGCCTGTTTTTTTTTAGCTGATTTCGCCTATACTAAGCGAATGGCTGATTCGTACGTTCCTCGCACCGTTCCAAGACCCGTGATGTTGTGTATCCTCGATGGATGGGGTGCGCGGGACGTTGCTGCCAACAACGCTATTGCATTGGCTGTCACGCCTAATTGGGATCGCTACGTTCGCGAAGCGCCCATGGCTCATCTGAAGTCCTGCGCCCTGCATGTGGGCCTTCCCGAGGGCCAGATGGGGAACTCTGAGGTGGGACACATGAATTTGGGCGCCGGGCGCATTGTCATGCAGGACCTCCCGCGGATTAACGCGGCCGTGGCCGATGGTAGCTTAGCCGCGCATCCCACACTGGCGTGCCACATAGATACGTTGCGTGAGACCGGTGGGACCTGCCATCTCCTTGGTTTGTTGTCGCCCGGCGGCGTGCATTGCCATCAAGATCACATGGCCGCCCTGGCCGCGACCATATCTGCGTCGGGCGTTCCCGTACGCATTCATGCCTTCCTGGATGGTCGCGATACGCCGCCAAAGGCCGGACACGGTTTTATGTCCAGCTTTCTTTCCGATATTGCCACGCTTAAGGATGTCCGTGTGGCGACCGTATCGGGCCGTTATTACGCCATGGACCGGGACAACCGATGGGACCGCGTCAGCCAAGCCTACAACGTCATGGTCGGCGCCGATGGCGCGAAAGCCGTCGATCCGCTGTCTGCCATTGGTGCGAGTTATGCCGGGAACCTGGGCGACGAATTCATGCTACCGACGGTGATCGGTGATTATGTCGGTATGGCTGATGGCGACGGATTGCTGATGGCGAATTTCCGTGCCGATCGAGCCCGGGAGATTCTAGCCGCTCTGGCTGATCCGGAATTCGACGGCTTTGCGCGCGATGAGGTGCGATCCTTTGCCGTGCGCACCGGCATGGTTGAATATTCCAAGGACCTGAATGCGTTCTTCGACGTCTTGTTTGCCCCGCTGGCTTTGGGGGGCATTTTGGGTGAGGTGGTGGCCGAAGCGGGCCTCAAACAGCTTCGCATTGCCGAGACGGAGAAGTATGCCCATGTCACGTTTTTCCTGAATGGCGGGCGAGAGGATGAATTCAGCGGCGAAGACCGCATCCTCGTTCCATCCCCGAAAGTCGCCACCTATGACTTGCAACCGGAGATGTCGGCGCCGGAGGTGACCGATAACCTGGTCTCGGCCATTTCGACGGGGATCTATGACCTCATTGTGGTGAACTACGCCAACGGAGATATGGTTGGCCATACGGGTGTATTGGATGCCGCGAAAATTGCTGCCGAAACGGTTGATCAAAGCCTTGGCCGCCTTGAGGAAGCCATTGCGACGGCTGGTGGCATCATGTTAGTCACCGCGGACCACGGAAATTGTGAGGAGATGATTGATGCTGTGACGGGAGCCCCTCATACCCAACACACTTTGAACGACGTCCCCATTGTCATGTTGAACGGCCCGAGTAGGGTGACGACCCTCACGGATGGGCGCTTAAGCGACGTGGCGCCAACGATTCTTGAACTCCTTAATCTTGCGCAACCCGAAGAAATGACGGGGACATCCTTGATACCATCGGATGGCGCTATGGAAGGGCCGCGCAGCGAGGCAGCTCATTAGGATGGGGATCGGGGCGTGTTCTGTTCTATACCGCGCCCCGCTGACTCTTGCGTTGGGCTTGTCGATCGCGCTAATGGCGTCGCCCTGCCTGGCGCAAACACCGGGAGCGGCGCCGTCAAACGTCACCACGGATAAGCTCCAGCAGACCCAGAAGGCGCTTCAGAAAGCCCGCGAGAAGGCCAAGACGCTCCAGGACAAGGCCGCGGGACTAGAGCAAGACATTGTCCGCATTCGAGACGGCCTCGTCGCCGCCGCCCGCGTCATCCAGCATCAGGAAACCCGCTTAGCGGAAATTACCGATCGAATTGAAACCCTGAACGCCAACCAGGTGCGCATTCGCGAAACTTTCAAACGCCGGCGCCGCCAATTGGGCGTGGTCTTGTCGGCCCTGCAGCGAATGGCCCGAAATCCACCGGAATCCTTGGTCGCGCAACCCGTACCGCCAGCCGACATGGTCCGCAGCGCAATCTTGCTGCGGGCCACGTTGCCGCGCCTTGAAGAGCAGGCGAAGGACCTGCGCGATGATCTTGATGCGCTAGTGGCGGCGCGCCGCGAAGCGGAAGGTCGACGCCGGGAATTCGACCAAGAAATGACCAAGCTGGAAGGCCAGCGCGTGGTGTTGCAAAGGTTGCTTGGCCGCAAATCGCGAATGCGCCGCCGCACTG
>CAJWVP010000108.1 GCA_913048145.1 uncultured Rhodospirillaceae bacterium | reverse complement strand
CGTTGCCGGAGCGGGACGGGTTCGCAGCCTGGCTCAAGTCTCGGGGGATCGACCTGAGTTAGGTTCAGGCGTGGACGCTGAGGTCCGTGATTGTTGGGTTGTCGCCGCAGACGGGACAGCCTGGGTCACGCTTCACGGCAATCTTGCGAAAAGTTGCGCTGAGCCCATCCATGACAATGAGCGAACCGGCCATGCTCTCGCCGATGCCAAGGATTTCTTTGATCACCTCGGTCGCCTGGAACGAACCCACCATCCCGCACAGCGCGCCCATAACGCCGGCCTCGGCGCAACTGGGAATCTGGCCGTCCGGTGGGGCTTCGCGGAAGATGCAACGGTAGCACGGTCCCGCCTCCCCACCGTTTGGGCCGGGGAACGCGCGGTAGGTAGCCAACTGCGCGTCGAACCGCAGAATCGCGGCAGAAACTAAGGTCTTCTTCTGGAACACGCATACGTCGTTGACAAGGAACCGGGTGGAGAAATTGTCGCAGCCGTCGGCCACCACGTCGTAGGCACCGATCATATCCATGGCGTTGTCCGCGGTGATGCGCTCATTGTGACGGATAATCTTGACGTCCGGGTTGATGGCGTCCACCGATTCCGCGGCGCTGACTACCTTGGACCGGTTGATATCAGCGGTCCCGTGAAGGACTTGGCGCTGCAGGTTCGAGAGGTCCACCACATCGTCATCAACCACGCCGATTGTGCCCACCCCGGCGGCCGCCAAATAGAGGATGTTAGGTGAGCCGAGCCCCCCCGCGCCAATCACCAAGACCTTGGCATTTAGGAGCTTCTGTTGGCCCTCGCCGCCCACTTCCTTTAACAGGATGTGGCGGGCGTAGCGGTTGATCTGCTCTTCGGAGAAATTCATGGCAATGGGCTTCCGTTCAATCCAGACCGTCAAACAGTGCCGTCGACAGGTAACGCCCGGCGAAACTTGGCCGGATTATGACGATGTTTTTGCCGGCCATGTCCGGCCACTTGGGTCATCACCTGCTCGATGTAGTCCTTGACCGAACTTAGGGGCTTGAAGAACTTGCATTTTCCCACGATCTGCGCGTCGACAACCAGGTCCACCTGGAGCCGGCCTAGGCGCACTATCGGCGTCGTGCCAATGGCATCGACGATGGAATTGTATACCTTGCTACGGAATTCCTTTTCGGATCCATCTTTCATATCACGACCCAGGTACTAGACGGTGAAATCCAAAGCCTTGCGGCCCTCGCTGGCAATGCCGGCTTTGCCAGCCTGGCCACAGAGATCCTCGATGGATAACTCTTCCAGACGGGCCATTAGCATGTCCTGGATCTCCGTCCAAAGCGGGCGCACCACTTTGATGCCCAGTTCCGAGCCCTCCATGTCGTCCGGCTTCGAGGCCCCGTTGCCGACCCCCTGAACCACGCGAACGATGTCACCGATGGTGATGCACCGGCGTTCCCGCGCCAGCCGATAGCCGCCGCGCGGCCCGCGCACGCCAACCAGGATGCCGTGGCGCACCAGTTGCTGCAGGGCCTGTTCCAGATAGCGTCGGGGGATGCCCTGACGGCGCGTGATGTCTTTGCTTTGCACGGGTTCCGCCCCGGTATGATAGGCGATATCCAGGACCGCTTCGATTGCGAACAGTGCCTTTTTGGGCAACCGGAACATCAGGCGGCGCTCTCCGTGCCGGTAGAACCGAAACCGCTGCCGCCGCGCTGCGTATCGTCCAGGTCGCCGACCTCTTGCCAAACGGCAACGGCGACAGGCGCGACGATCATTTGCGCAATCCGCATGCCACGCTCCACGGGAAAGGTCTCGGCGCCGTGATTGATCAGGACAACGCCCACCTCGCCCCGATAATCGGCGTCGATGGTGCCGGGGCTGTTTAGAACCGTGACGCCGTGCTTCGCGGCCAAGCCAGAGCGCGGGCGCACCTGCGCCTCGAAGCCCGCCGGGAGCTGGATGGCGATGCCTGTCGGGATGATGGTCCGCGCGCCGGGCTCAAGGGCAACCGTCGCAGCTACGGCGGCGATTAGGTCGACCCCGGCACTGAGCGCCGTAGCATATTCGGGCAGTGGAAAGTCGGCGCCATGCGGCAGGCGCTTCAAGGGCACGGTCACATCAGCCATGCGCTGCCTCCAGGGCATCCGCGATGCGGTCAGCCAATCGTTCGCCGACTTCCGCTTTGGAAAGTCGCGGCCAATCCTCGACGCTATCGGTGGTGACCAGATGGACTGTGTTGGCGTCGCCTGCGAAGGTTTCCGTGTCTGGCGACACATCGTTGGCGACGATCCAGTCGCAACCCTTCCGGGCCAGCTTAGCCTGGGCGTTGGCGATCACATTCTCCGTCTCAGCGGCGAACCCGACAACCAGGCCTGGGCGCGTGTTCTTGGCGTTGCTCAGGGTCTGGAGGATGTCGGGGTTCTCCGTCATCATCAGGGGAGGAGGCTGGGCGCCATTCTCTTTTTTTAATTTTTGATCAGCTTCGATTTCGACGCGCCAATCGGCCACAGCAGCGGCGCAAACGGCGATGTCAGCAGGCAGGGCCGCCTCGCACGCCACCAGCATCTGGCGGGCAGATTCCACATGAACAACCCGAACCCCTGGCGGGTCCGGCTGCTGGGTGGGTCCCGTGACCAGCGTAGTTTCCGTGCCGAGACGCATCAGTGCTTCTGCGATGGCATGGCCCTGTTTGCCTGACGACCGGTTGGCAATATAGCGTACCGGATCAATAGGCTCATACGTGGGGCCGCTAGTGACCAGGGCACGGCTGCCGGCGAGACGTCCGTTTTCTGCGAAAAGGGTCTCAATAGCGGTGACAATCTCGAGTGGTTCTGACATGCGGCCCATGCCGTATTCGCCGCAGGCCATATCGCCTTCATTGGGGCCTATTACCGTGACGCCGCGGTCGGCCAGGGTGTCAATATTCGCCTGAGTGGCGGGGTGCTCCCACATGCGGACGTTCATGGCCGGCGCCACCAAGACCGGTTTGTCGGTCGCCAGAAGCAATGTGGTCGCCAGATCGTCGGCTAGGCCCTGGGCTATCTTGGCTAGCATGTTCGCGGTCGCCGGCGCCACCAGAAGGGCGTCCGCCTGCCGACTAAGGTTGATGTGCCCCATCTCATGCTCATCTGTCAGGGAAAACAAGCTATCGTATACCTTGTCCTCGCTGACCGCGCCCAGTGTCAGGGATGTTACGAACTGTGCGCCGCCGTCGGTCAGAACGCAACGCACAAGTGCACCGCGCTCGCGCAGGCGGCGAACAAGGTCCGGCGTCTTATAGGCGGCGATGCCGCCCGCGACGATCAGTAGGATTCGTTTTCCAGCCAGCATAAAAGAAATCGACAATTTCACGGGTTTTGAGTGTGATTAAAGTAGGGTTGTCTACCTAAAAGCACAAGCGTCATCGGATCGCGCGCCGGTATGGCGAAGATGCCGATTCGAGCTCAGTTCAAGTGGACGATGATCACTAAAAATAGGAGAAAGATGGTCGCGAACCAAAGGGATCTGGCGACGCCGTCGCTCCAGGAGCCGCGCCGCAATTGCTTGATGGTTTCTGGATGCAGACGCATTCGTCCGTCGGAGATGATGTTGGCGGATGCTTCCAGCCTCTCCATGATGCTTGGCAGCTTGTTGACAGTACCGGTAATGCCTTCGAAAGCGTCTCGGACGCGAGCTTCGGGGCCCAGGGTCTGTTCCATCCACTCTTTAATAAGTGGCCGGGCCAGCATCCACATGTTGGCGTCAGGGCTCAGTTTTCGTGCCGTACCCTCGGCCACCAACATGGTCTTCTGCAGCAACAACAGTTCCGGTTGAGCTTCCATCTGAAAGGCTTCCGTAATCTGGAATAACTGGCCCAGGAGACGGGCGATGGAAATCTCGTTTTGAGGCTTGTCGAGGATCGGCTCTGCGATAGATCTGCAGGCCTGGGTGAAGGCGTCGACGGACTGGTCGGCGGGGATCCAGCCGGCCTCGAAGTGAACCTCCGCGGCGCGCCGATAGTCGCGCATCAGGAACGCTAGCAGCATTTCCCCCAGGACCCGCCGCGTACGGATATCAAGCCGGCCCATGATCCCAAAGTCGACGGCCGCGATGACACCATCGGGAGTGACGAACAGGTTGCCAGGATGTACGTCGGCATGGAAAAAACCATCCCGGAATACTTGCTTGAAGGTGGCTCGGGCCGCCTTCGCGGTAACGTCCAATGGGTCGTAGCCGGCGGCTTCGATGCCGTCGCGATCGTCCAGGGAGACGCCGGCAATACGCTCTGTGGTCATTACCCGCTGACCAGTGCGGCCCCAATCTACGTTGGGGACCTTGAAGTCCGTGTCGCCTTCGAAGTTTTCCGCTATTTCCACAGCGGCGGCCGCCTCAAAGCGGAGATCCATCTCCATTTCCACTGTCGTCGCCAAGGTTGCCACAACCTCGCGTGGTTTCAGTCGACGCAGGTCGGGCCGTGTGCGCTCGATCAAGTCGGCGCCCCATTGCAGGAGATCCAGATCGCGGGCAAAGGCCGCCTCGATATCCGGGCGGAGGACCTTTACCGCCACCTCCCAGCCGTCGTTGGTGACGGCAAAGTGGACCTGAGCGATGGAAGCTGCAGCCACTGGCGTGTCGTCGAACTTGGCAAACATATCAGCGACGGGTTTGTCGAATTCGGTTTCAATGGCTATTCGGGCCTCGGCCCCGGAAAACGGCGGTAAGCGGTCCTGCAGATCGGAGAGATCGGCGGCCAATTCCTCGCCCAAGAGATCGGAGCGCGTCGCCAGAATTTGTCCCAGTTTGATGAAACTCGGACCCGCTTCGTTCAAGGCCTGCGCCAACCGCTGTCCAGGCCGGCCTTCTGCGTCACGCCGCGATATCCATCGCGCGGCGCGAACTACTGCCGGCGCCACATCCAGATATTCCAGCGGGAACAAGGCATCGTGACGGGCCAGCAAGCGGGCCGTGGTCCAGAGGCGGCGAATATTGCGAACGGTGCGAAACATGAATGCCGGCCTTTAGATGCGCCACGCCGAATGGATCGCGGCGATCCCACCGGTCAGGTTCCGGAAGTCCACCCGCGCCAAGCCCGCCGCCGTGATCAGCTCGGCGAAACGCGTTTGGTTCGGGAACTTGCGGATGCTTTCCGCCAAATACTGATAGGCATCCCGATCCCCGGCGATCTGTTCGCCAAGCGCCGGCAGCACCCAAAAAGAATAAGTGTCGTACAGATAGCGCAATGCTGGCGCGGTAAACTCCGAGAACTCCAAGCACAGGAACCTTCCACCCGGCTTCAATACGCGCTTGGCCTCGTCGAGCGCCTTGTCAATATGGGTGACGTTGCGAATGCAAAACGCCGTCATGTAGACATCCACGGACATATTGTCCAGGGGCAGGTTCTCCGCGTCCCCATGAATCCATTCGATGCCGTCCAGGATGCCTCGGTCGATGGCGCGGTCGCGGCCATAGGCTAGCATCTCACGGTTGATGTCGATGACCCGCACGTGCGATCCACCGCATGCCAGGAACTTGAAGGCCATGTCGCCGGTGCCGCCGCCAACGTCGACCATGCGCATGCCCGGACGCGGGCGCAGCCAATCTATCACCGCGTCTTTCCACAGCCGGTGAATGCCCAGGCTCATGAGGTCGTTCATCAGATCGTACTTGGGCGCGACGCTGTCGAAGACCTCGCGCACCATGGAGGCCTTGTCCGCCTCGAGCACGTCGCGAAATCCGAAATGGGTCGTGCCGCCTGGCGCCGATCCGCGTGGGGGCGAAGGTTTCGACATGGGCGGACATTAGCGCAAGCCTTCCAGGGACACCAGCCTGTGGACAGGCCGGGCCGGAGCGGTCATACCTGACTCCTAGTCATCAACCGAACGGTCCCGGCTCATGCCCGAATTACCCGAAGTGGAAACCGTCAGGCGCGGCCTTGCGCCGGTCCTGCAAGGCCATCGATTGTCGCGGGTCATCACCCGACGTACCGATCTTAGATGGCCATTGCCGGACGGCTTTGGTCAGCGCCTGACCAACCGGCAAGTCACAGCGGTGGCCCGACGCGCCAAATTTCTGACCATCCGTCTTGATGACGACATGATCTGGATCGCGCACCTGGGCATGTCGGGCCGTTTCCGGATTTTCGAGGGCGATCTGCCGCCCGAGGAACCCCACGACCATGTCATCGTCGAAACCGATGGCGGCGTCACCATACGCTACAACGACCCCCGCCGGTTTGGTTTCATGGACCTGACCGCCGGCGCGGATTTGGACGCCTATCCCATGCTGGCGTCCATGGGCCCTGAGCCCTTGGGACCGGGTTTCACGACGGCAGTGCTGGCCGAACGGCTGAAGGGCCGAGCGGCGCCTATAAAGGCGGCCCTTTTGGACCAACGGACCGTCGCCGGGCTGGGCAATATCTATGTATGCGAGGCTCTCCATCAGGCGGGGATTTCACCCAACCGTAAGGCCCGGAACGTACAGGGCGGCCGGATGGTGAAGCTGCACGCGGCTATCATCGATGTTCTGGCTCGTGCCATCGAGGTTGGCGGATCGTCTCTCCGGGACCATCGCCAGCCGGACGGGGAGTTGGGGTACTTCCAACACAATTTTCTCACCTACGGCCGCGCCGGCGCGGATTGCCGCCGTTGCGGGTCCGGATATCCGATCCGGCAGATCGTGCAATCGGGGCGGTCCACATTCTATTGTTCGAACTGTCAGCGATAGTGTTATAAGCGGTCCATGCATCGCCTTCTCTTTTCATTGCTCCTGTCTATTGTCATCGTTGCGCCGGCCTCGGCAACAGCGCAGCAAGCGGCCCGATTCTTGAGTGTCATGGAAGAAATGCCCTTGATGCCAGGACTTGTGGAGGTGGTGGATGCTGCGGTGACCTTTGATGGCGCTTCGGGCAGGATCATCGAAGCGTTTGTGGCCGGGAGCGTTCAGGTGGACGCTATTTGGGACTTCTATTCGGCGACGCTGCCACAGTTGGGATGGGCCCGCCAGGCCAATGGCGAATATCGCCGGGACGCGGAAATCCTGCGTCTCGATGTGAGCCCGGCGCCGGTTGGTGCGACGGGCGCCGGCGCCCACTTCGTGCTGCGTCCGGCGAAAGGCCAATAGGGACGGAAATGCGGTCCACACGGGGCTTGACCTAACCCGCCCACACTTATATACAGCGCCCTGCGAATTTTCGTAAACGATTGAGAAAAGGGATGCGCGCCCATGGCTCACTCTCTGCAAGCCAAGAAAAGAATTCGTCAGACGGACCGTCGCTCGGCCGTCAATCGCGCGCGCCGCAGCGCCATCCGCACGGAGCTCCGTAAAGTGGAAGAGGCCATCGCCAGTGGCGATCAGTCGGCCGCGCAATCCGCGTTCCGCGAGATGCAGCCGCAACTGATGGCCGGCGTTAGCAAGGGCATCATGGAGAAGAATACGGTGTCCCGGACACTGTCGCGCCTGTCCAAACGGATCAAGACGATGGCTGCATAAGCGCGCCGCATGAGAGAATTTTCCAACGCCGCCTCCCTCTGGGGACGCGGCGTTTTTCGTGCCTGCCGGAATACACGATCAACGCCTGTGAGATTCGAAGTGTAAAAAATTGTCAAGAAGATTATTTTGCACGTTCCCCTTTCGGTCGGCTTGAAAGCGGCATCGTGGAAACGTAATATTCGTCCCTTAGGAATTAGCGAAATAGAGTCGTTTTAAATAACAGGGTTATAAAAGTTGTTTAGTTATTCTGTTAACTAATTCGGCTTTTACTTGGGTGCATTGCGTAAATTCATGATAAATGCCCAATGTGGTCAAAATAAAGTAAAGTAAAAATCTTTGACGGGCGGTGATTCGTTCGAGTGAGTCCTGACGTCCACTTAATGATGGTTTAGAGAAGTCTTTGGGTCAGTGATTTGAAGATTTGAGAACAATGAAGTTTAACCAGAGGGGGGCGTTTAGGATAAGATTTGGATTTCAGAATCTCGGCATTGGCAATGGGTCGATTGGCGCGACAAGGCAAGTTCCGCGTCGCGTGGTTCAGTGAATATATAATCATTGCCGGGGCGCCGACCAATTCAAGGCGGCTACCTGGCAGGTCAAACGAAAAAAGATAAATAGAAGGATCAATCAGTTCACGGACGCCGCTTTGTTTGCCCGTTGCCTGCTATTGAATTTGATCGCCGCCACCATGAGATAGCCCGTACACCGAGCCTGGGCTTATGCTGTATAGGCCGTCCTTTCCCGAGGACGATGAAATCTAAACTTCCGACCGCTGTTTCTCTATGTGAAGACACCGTGCCAACGTTGCGACCCGAAGCGCGACTTGGCCGGGAGAAAAACAGGCGCTGTCCCCGAAGGCGGCGCAAGGGCATGGGGTGTGTAGGCGCTGATGAGTGCGAATGACGACCGTAAAACAAATACAGACGGTAGACAGAGCAAGATACGGGATGTGGTCGACCGGGGCGGTGACCGGTGTCGCGGTCTTCAGACCTCCGAAGCGGACCATGACTTCACGTCCCCCTCGCCGTTTCTTTGAGGTTGCGCAGGTAGGCGAGTAAGCGCAATCCACGATTTGGACGACCGTTGTTTTCTGCATCGACGCCGCTCGCAGTGACTGGACTAGGAAGAGCCCCCCTGAGATGCGCAAAATGTATCACATGGCATCAAATTGCATTAAGTTACGTGACATCAAATTGCATTCAGTTACGTTTCGTTACGCTAAATCACG
>CAJWVP010000107.1 GCA_913048145.1 uncultured Rhodospirillaceae bacterium | reverse complement strand
GGTAATCACGACCGTATGGTCGTCAGGGACCAGCGCAATGATCTCTGAAAACAGATCTGGTGTCGGTTGCTTCCACTTAACCGCCGAGTAGGGGTGGATCACCACAAGAGGGGTCGGCTCCTGTGTTGCCGGCGGTAACCGGTCCGGCGCCAGGTGCAGGGACGTCGTAGTGGGGGGGGTCCCGGTTAGCCATGCGGCGAACTCGATCCAACGCCGTACTTTATCCTTTCGGGCTGGGCCGCTGTCGAAGAGACGCGTGTAGAACTGACGATTGTTGTTCAGTCGAGCCGAATACTTCGCCCAGGGGCGTGGCTCCATGGCGACGGTCTCGGGGGCGGCGCACGCCCAAGCCAGCGCTTCATCCATGTCCGGGTGGCGGCGATGATCCGTATGGATCACAAGGCGGAAGTTGGCTTCATACAACTCGGTCATGGCCGCACGGCGGTACATAAGATCGCATCGGAGACGCTGAAAATCGATGCTTTGAACCACCACCTGTGACGGAAATAGGAACCCCATCTTGTCCGATCCTCGGTCGAGCAACAGTCGGACCTGTTCGCCGGGCTCCGCTAGGTCTAGAAATTGTTCAATGGCGTGGGCGAACAGGGTCGTGTCGCCAAGCCCGCCGCTGGATATGATCAAGACGCCGCCGGGTTGGTCACGCCGACTTGAGAACCGGCGAAGGAGACGAAGAAACCGGTCCTGAAGTTGGAACAGTTTCATAGATTAGGCGCTCCAATCAGCTCAATAAGTGGCGTAGGATTTCTCCTCGATGAGTGGTGAACCGAGGAGTTCGTTGATGCGTCGCTTGAGCCGGGCACGGACGTCGTTATTAAAATAGACCGCGCGGGCCAGGCGGATAAATTCGTCGCTAAAGTCTTTCTGTCGTTCGCAATCTCGGATGTCGTCCTCAATCACCCAGAGCTTCTCGTTGACCTCCTTGAGCTTTACAGTCAGGTCATCTAATTTCGAGGAACGGGGCAGATTGGCGTCGCGAGCCTGCGTTAAAACAGCCCACTCCGTCCGGACGTTCCGTAATTTGGCTTCACCTGTGATGCGTTCTAACTTGATTTCCAAGATGGTGATCTTGTCAACCAATTCACCTGGGGCGATGTCCACGGTGACTGATGTCGTCAAGGTTGCGGTTCCTCAAATCATGGCAAGTGGCCTACGGGTTTAACTTTCTTACCCTGGCAACTGGGGATCGGTCCAACAAATATGTTCGTCGTGTCCGGCGCTTAGGTTTTGAAATATCTCGCACTTGTCCGCCCCAAGGGTACTCTGGATACTTTGTTAGCCTTGATCGGTAGGGAGAATACGCATGAAGCTATACGACTTTGAACGTGCGCCCAATGCGCGACGGGTACGGATGTTCGCCGCCGAGAAGCGGATCGATCTGGAAATGATTACGGTTGATCTGGGCGCGAAAGAGCAGATGGAGGATGCCTATAAGGCGGTAAACCCCCGCCTGCAGGTGCCGGCGCTGCTTCTGGATGACGGCACCCTGATAACCGAATCCGTTGCCATCTGCCGCTATCTGGATGAAACGAACCCGGAGCCTGTCTTGTTTGGTACGGGTGCCCTCGGCAAGGCCAATGTGGAGATGTGGCACCGTCGCATGGAACTGGAAGGGATGCAGCCGACGGCCGATGCAGTCCGCAATAGCATTGAGTTCTTTGCCAATAGAGCGCTGGCGGGGCCGACGGATTTCGACCAGATTCCGACCCTCGCGGAACGTGGTCTGAAGCGCATCGATATTTTCCACGGGCTTCTAGATGAGCGCTTGGCCGACAACCGCTACGTTGCTGGTGACGACTTCAGCATTGCTGACATAGCAGGGTTGATCGCCATTGATTTTGGGAAGGTGGTGCAGAAGCGCGTCGACAATGAGACGCCGAATCTGAAGCGATGGTATGAAGAGGTTTCTGCCCGACCAAGCGCGAAATCCTGAGGGTTGCGCGGTCGTGATGTCGGATTCCATGGGCGTTGAATCATCAGTAGGTATTCAAGATCGTTCAGCCGGCTGGTCTGAAGGAAATTCTGGTTGTTAATTTTGATAACTGCGAAGGCGATGGAACCCAATGTTTGTTCCAGCCCAGAGAAGCCGTCGGCAGACTTGATCTGTTATAGCGGAGCATAGGCGAACCGGTGGCAGAAATCGCGAAAGTGCATCTTATGGAAACTCGTGTCCGTGATCTTCTGCGGGATGGAGTCCATGAGATGAATGAGGATCTTGAGGCCATCAACGAATCCGTGAGCCTAGGCAATGCGGGTGATGCCGTTGCTAACCTGGCGCCTAAGGATACAGGTGTAGCTTCGGCACTTGGTTGGACGGTTCGCGTAGGCGGCCTCAACTTGTCCTCCTCCGGAACGAACAGGGCAGGAACATGATGGCCCCAGACGGCCGTCTTTTAAATGGCTCATTCAATCATCCGGTAGGGACCTAAGGATAAATCATGCGGCCGCGACATTTGGAAATGTGCGATGTCGGGTCGCCAACGGCGGGCGGGGGATCAATTTGCAAACGCCCGCTTGCCCGCTGCCGTCGAGACGTCTAAGAGGAAGCATGAAATTTCACGCTCCTTTGATTCAAGGTCAATTGATCAAGCGCTATAAGCGTTTTATGGCTGACGTCACGTTGGCAAATGGCGACGTGGTGACCGCCCATTGCGCCAATTCCGGATCCATGATTAGCGTTGATGAACCCGGCGCCGAGGTCTGGCTCAGTCCGGCTAAGAATCCGGACCGGAAACTCAAGTTTACGTGGGAGATGATCCAAATCAAGCGATCGCTTGTGGGGATAAACACGCAGCATCCCAATACACTGGTCGCAGAGGCGATTGTGGCGGGCAAGGTGCCGTCTCTCACGGGGTTCGACAACTTGCGACGTGAGGTGAAATACGGCAATAACTCTCGCATCGACGTGTTGCTGGAGATGGCGGACGGTCGGAATTGCTATGTGGAAGTCAAAAACGTCACCATGCGTCGCGATCTGACCAAGGGCGCGCCGGTCGAGTTTCCAGACGGCATAACGGCGCGTGGTGCCAAGCACCTGGCGGAGCTTTCTGACATGGTCAAGGAAGGCCACCGGGCGGTCATGTTCTATCTGCTTCAACGCGGCGACGCCGACAGCATGGCCATTGCCCGGGATATCGATCCCACCTATGGCGAGGCCTTGGACAAGGCCCGCAAGTCCGGCGTGGAGGTGGTCGCCTTCAATTGCAAGCTTACCCCAAAGGAGATTAACGTTGCAAAGCCGGTGGAATTTCTCGGCTGACGCGCTTATCTCTAAGGGTGTTGGGGGCGGACTGCGCTAGGCAAAATGGTCCAATTACTGGCATAATCTCGTGATGCAAGAAGACCTGATTACCCGGACGCTGGGCCGCGATGGCCGGCATATCAAAATTCACGGCCCCGAGAGTTACGAGGGGATGCGTCGCGCCGGTCGTCTGGCCGCCGAATGCCTGGACTTCATCACGCCCCACGTGCAGCCGCGCACCACCACTGAAGAATTGGACAAGATGTGCCACCAATTCATTGTTGACCGCGGCGCGGTGCCGGCGCCGTTGGGATATCGGGGGTTCCCCAAGTCCATTTGCACGTCTATTAACCACGTCGTTTGCCACGGCATCCCCGGTGACAAGCGCCTGCAGGATGGCGATGCCATCAATATCGATGTCACCGTGATCGTTGACGGCTGGCACGGCGATTCAAGCCGTATGTTCACCGTCGGGAAGACAAGCGTCAAAGCCCAACGCTTGATCGATGTTACGTTCGAGGCGATGTGGCGCGGTATCCGCATGGTCAAGCCGGGTGCGACCCTGGGGGATATCGGACACGCTATCCAATCCTATGCCGAAGGCGAGCGGTTCTCCGTGGTGCGCGATTTCTGCGGGCACGGCCTAGGCAAGGTGTTTCACGACGCGCCCAATGTGATGCACTTTGGCCGTCCGGGCGAGGGCGACGTTTTGCAGGCCGGCATGTTCTTCACAATTGAGCCTATGATCAACGTGGGACGGTTCGATGTGAAGATTCTTTCCGACGGTTGGACGGCGGTGACCAAGGATCGATCCCTTTCAGCCCAGTTCGAACATTCCCTAGCCGTCACCGAAGACGGCTACGAAGTGTTTACCTTGTCACCGGAAGGTCTCAATAAACCGCCTTATGATATTTAGCCGCACGACGCTCGAACGGGGGCATGAATATCGATGGTAAATCGGATGCGCTCATTTTTGATGCCGCCGGACTCAACCTCTGCGAATATAATGATATGCAAATTTCCTTCATCACAGATATGTCGGGTCTCATCCATGCCTAGCAAATTCTTGTTATGCTGGTGCCCCGGGACCTCGCCGACCAATTAACTACCCCCTAGAAGGAATTCGCACGCCATGGCGTATTCACTCGAACCACTTTTGAAACCTAATTCCATCGCCGTCATTGGCGCATCGGATACGCCATCACGAATCGGCGGACGCCCCCTTCATTTCACCAAGGAGCAGGGTTTCAAGGGCAACATCTTCCCGGTAAACAAGAATCGCGAAACGGTACAAGGCCTGAAGGCCTATTCTAGTATCAAGGACGTGCCCGAGGCTGTTGACAGCGCCATTATCTCCGTGCCCGCTGCCATCGCGGTCGACGTTATCCGCGATTGCGCCGAATGCGGCGTGAAGAGCGCGGTGATTTTCACGTCGGGTTTCGCTGAAATGGGTGAGGAAGCGACCCAAGCGGAGATCAGTGCCATCGCCGCGGAGACCGGGATGCGTATCATAGGTCCGAATTGCCTTGGCATCTTCAATATCGCGCACGGTTGGTTCGGGACCTTCGCTAATGCTCCTAGCATGATTAAGGTCGCCAACGGTACCGCCGGCATCATTAGCCAAAGTGGCGCGTATGGCTCACACCTGTTTCTCGCGGCGCAAAAGCGCGGCGTCGGTACTAATTATTGGGTAACTACTGGGAACGAGGCCGACGTAGACGTTGCGGAAGTGATTGAATACTACGCGCAAACCCCGGACGTGGATGTCATTCTAGCCTATGCGGAGGGCATGAAGAATGCTGACCGCATTTGCCAGGCCCTGGAAACGGCGCGCGATGCGGAAAAGCCCGTGGTCTTTATGAAAGTTGGTACGACCGATGCTGGCGCCCGTGCCGCGGCGTCGCATACGGCGTCTCTAGCGGGTGCGGACGCGGTCTATGAGGCTTTGTTCCGCCAGTATGGGGTCTACCGTGCCGAAACCACTGAAGAATTAGCGGATGTAGCTTATGCCTGCCAGTTTGGTCGCTTCCCGGCCGGCAACAAGATCAGCCTGCAGACCATTTCCGGCGGCGTCGGCGTGCAGATGGCCGACGCGTCGGTCAAACGCGATTTGGATGTAATGCCGCTGCCCAACGCGGTGCAGAAGAAGTTGAAGGAAATGATCCCCTATGCGGGCGTCAACAATCCGGTCGACTTCACCGCCCAGGCCCTCAACGACCCTGACCTCATGGAAAAGAACGTCAGTCTTACTGTCGATGAAGCCGATTACGATTCCCACATCATTTATATGGCCAGCGTCCCCGAGTCACCCTTCACCAAGGATGTTTGCCTGAAAATTTTTGGTGGCCTTAAGGAGAAGTATCCGGATGAGCCGATGATCATGAGCATGCAGGCTTCCGTTGGGTTGGTCCGCACATACGAGGACATGGGCTACCCCTGCTTCGATGATCCGTCCCTGGCGGTTCGCGCCATGGCGGCGCTTACCCGGTTCGGGGAGATTTATCGCCGAGGCCGACCCAACGCGCCGCCGGCGCTGCCAGCGCAGGCAATGCCCGCGCCCACGGCGTCGGTAGCCGAACACGAAGCAAAGGCCATCCTCGGCAGCGCCGGTATCCCCGTGACTAAAGAAGGATTAGCTGGAGATGCTGATGCGGCGGTAGCCATATGGCGCGACATCGGCGGACCGGTGGTCCTGAAAATCGCCTCGCCGGACATACTGCACAAGACCGAGATCGGTGGCGTCTTACTGAATCTTGAGACGAAAGACGCCGTTCACGATGGTTACGCGACTTTAATTCAGCGCGCGGCCGATGCCGCGCCAGATGCCCGAATCGACGGAGTCATCGTCGCGGAGATGGTTTCCGACGGGGTCGAGACCGTCATGGGCGTGGTCAGCGATCCGGTCTTCGGCCCGGCGGTCATGTTCGGGCTCGGTGGCGTCTTCGTTGAAGTCTTGAAGGACGTCACCTTCCGCCTGGCGCCCTTTGGGATGGACGAGGCACGCCGCATGATCGACGAGATTCAAGGTCGCTCCATGCTAGACGGCGTGCGTGGCGCGCCGCCGGCAGATATTGATGCCCTGGCGGACGCCCTGGCGCGGCTCTCCGTGTTTGCCGCTGAGAATGCTGAAGTGATTGAGACTATCGACATTAATCCCTTCCTGGTGCTGTCCGACGGGGCCGTCGCCGTGGATGCCTTGATCGTCCCGAAAACGAGTATGTAGATCCACATGGCTGCCGTTTTGCTATACCGGCGTGAGTGTGAAGACGCTCGGGCGCGCAACCTTACAGATCACCGCGCCCTTGCATGGAACCGTCCCGGAGGGATTCGTGGAGCCGAGATAATCGGGGAGCGCCGGCACTCGACTGGCAGTCCTTGGGGTCATGAAGATGCAGCACGACATCCTTACCCTAGTGAACCACGCGGTCAGCGACGATATGTTCTGATTGGGGATACAGATCGCCGCCGATGCGGCCATGTTCAAGATTGAGGAGACCAATCCATGATGCCTCAAGCGAACGATTTCCGTGAAGAGTGTGACGTCGTCGCCGAACTTCTAGCCCCGATGTCGGACGTCGATTTCAAGCGGCCGACCGGGTTCAAGGCCTGGACTATCAACCATATTATGCAGCACTTGCATTTCTTTAACGTTATGGCCGATTTATCGGTTCACGACGAGCCCCGGTTTGTCCGTGAATACGGCGAAATGCGCGCCGCCCGGAAGACACACGGCGAAACTCTTATTGACGCCACGGATCGGCTCATGGAGGGCCTCAAGGGGCGAGCGCTTTTCGAGGAATGGCGCGCCTATTATCCCAGCATGTGCGATCGGTTTGCCGTCGCTGATCCGAAGAAGCGGGTGAAGTGGGCCGGGCCGGACATGAGTGTTCGATCCTCCATCACCGCACGCTTAATGGAGACCTGGTCCCATACTCAGGCCATATACGATCTTCTAGGCGAGGACCGGATCAGTGGAGATCGGATCAAGAATATCTGCGTCATGGGCATCAATACCTTTGACTGGACCTTCATCAACCGCGATGAGCCCGTACCAGAGGGCAAACCCTACGTGCGTCTGACCGCGCCGTCGGGAGCTTTGTGGGAATGGAATGAGGCTTCGAATACCAACCGTATTGAGGGCCCGGCCGAAGGGTTCTGCCAAGTAGTCACCCAGACACGCAACATCGCCGACACGGATTTGACCGTGATCGGCGATGTCGCCAATCGTTGGATGGCAGTGGCCCAATGCTTCGCCGGACCGCCCCAAACGCCACCGGCCCCAGGGACGCGACGCAAGGCCTAGGACGAAACATCCGGGTTTTGGGTATAAGTGCCCGTCAGCTTTCCTTCCGCCAGGATGTGGCCTTCCAGGGCGGCCATGACCTCTGCGCCACGAAACTCACCGCCTTCATCCAGGCCCAGGCTGTCCACGTCCAGGGCGTATACCCGAAATTCGTAGTGGTGCAGCAACTCATCGTTCCAGGGCGGGCAGGGACCATCATATCCGCCGTAGTTGCCGGCCATGTCTGAGTTCGATGCCATAAACATGGTGAAGTCGTTGATTCCCCGCACGCCGTGTGGCACGCGGCCAATCGGCTTGCCCTTGGCAACCAGACCGCCCGATTCTTCGCCTTCGGCCAAGTTGGTGCGGTTCGCTGACACGTCCACCAGAAGGCCGTGAAAGAAATCCTGACGGGGCTGGTCCGCGGGAATGGTTTTGCCTTCCGTGTTGATGTTGTCGAAAATTGTCGGTACGTCCACATCAACGCAGATTATCGCATAGCTCTTGGTGCCCTCGGGGCCTGCGGACCAGCTTAGCGCAGGGCTGATATTGGTACTCATCTTTGAATGCTCCTCGACGCAAGGTGCGCAGAAAGCATATTTTTCTGGGATCGGGTCGCCGTCCTTGAAGGCGTCCGAAGTGACGGTAAGGGTTCCTGACATGGGGGCCTCCTCTGAAATTCAACATTTTCTATTGTCGGAGAATAGCCTCGCGTAGCTATTGTGGCCAGTGTTTGCACCTCGCGCCAGCCCGCGTTATCACCGAATATGTCGAATCTCTTGGATCCTGATATTTCTTGGCGCGGTGGCGCGGTTCCCGTGTCTGATCGCTTTGACGATCCATATTATTCGGTGGAGAACGGTCTGGCAGAAGCCCGCCACGTCTTTTTGGCTGGAAACGACCTCCCCGACCGCTGGCGTGACCGCACACAGTTCACCATCGGTGAGCTAGGGTTCGGGACAGGGCTGAACTTTCTTACAACGTGGAAATCTTGGCGAGACAGAGGCCAATCGGGACGGTTGAGTTTTGTTTCGGTTGAGGGTTATCCGCTCAACCCGGATTCCATGCGGCGCGCCACTGCGGCATTCCCCGAAATTGGCGAACTGGCGAAAGCGCTAATTGATCAGCTGCCGCCGCGCCGCGCCGGCCA
>CAJWVP010000106.1 GCA_913048145.1 uncultured Rhodospirillaceae bacterium | reverse complement strand
GTCGGGTGTCAGTAACCAACAAACATGGGGGTATGCCCCATCAGTCGGCGCGCCTTATGCGCCATGTGTATCGCGTGTGGTTCCGGGTCCGAAAGAGTTCATACAACCGTCGAATATAACAAAGAAGGCGCCGCGGCATTCGCAGGGTTCCGCGATGGCGGTCGAATGCCGCCGGCGGCCGCTAAATTCAGGCCTTCGGATTCCAGAAACTGACGTTGTTCATGAGGATGTTTTCCTGCTTTTCTAGGGCGCCCAGCTCAGCGCTTTTCTTCACGTAGGCCAGCCATTCCGGGTCGGCCCACATGGCTGCGCGGCGGGTCTCGCGATCGCCAGCGTTCTCGTACATCCATATGTGAACGTATTGGTTCGGGTTGCCCGTTTCACCGATCATGTAGGCGAAGGGCTGACCCAGGTTGTTAGCTTGAGGTCTCATGCCGTGTTCCTCATACAGCTTCAGGTGCGCGTTCAAGGTGCCGGGCTTGCAGGTGTAGGTGCGGACGTCGAATAGCATGGGTGCGATCTCTCTATAGTTTGTATGTGGATGCCATTCACTCAATCTGCGCTACAATTCGATCCAGAGTTTAAGTGGTGACGGAGATGAACTATGTCGAATGGGATACAAGAATTCAACTACGAGGACATTGAATACCTCCAGCACGGTGATCGGTCCATGATGCTGCGTCTCTGTCGACCGGCCGGTGCCGGGCCATTTCCGCTGATTGTGGACTTGCACGGCGGGGCCTGGAATGAGGGCAGCATGGCGGGATGTCAGGTCCGCGACGAAGTTCTAGCCGGCGCCGGTTTCGCGGCTGCGGCGCTTGATTTCCGGCACGGACCGGACAGATATCCTACGTCACTGCAAGATATTCACTATGCCATCCGATGGCTGAAAATGAATGCCGAGCGTTACAACTTGGATGCGGAACGGGTGGGGTTGAGCGGGCAATCTAGTGGCGGTCACTTGGCGGCCCTGATCGCCATGCGCCCGGACGATGACCGCTACAGTGCCCTGACCTTAGATAGCGCCGCCAGCATTGATGCCCAGGTTTGTTGCGCTGCCTTGGTCTGGCCGGTGATTAATCCCCTATCCCGATATCGGCACGCTCACCGATCCCTCGAAACTCCGGAGAGCGCTGGATGGGTCGGTCGATTGCCTGAATTTCACGATATCTATTGGCCCGATGAAGATGCCATGGCCGAGGGCAACCCGATGATGGCTCTTGTCCGCGGCGAAACCGTAACAACGCCGCCCGCCTTGTGGCTCCAGGGCACCCCAGATATCGTTCACGACTATCACGATCCGGAATCCGGTCAGCCTCTCAAAGAACCCGAACGCTTTTGCGAACTCTACCGTTCTGCCGGCGGGGATATCGACCTGATCCGGGTCGATTACGAGACCCGAGAACTGGCGCCCGCCATGGCTAACCTGGTTCCGTTCTTCCAAAGACATCTGGGCTGACGACGCCGCGAATTATGGAGATTTCAACGGCCCCATTTGGTTTTCAGGCGATGATCAAAGTTGCCCTGCCAGATGGGCGCGATCACCGGATGCGCTGCGATGCGATGGGGCTGTCGCCATCACCGTCATCATCGTCGATAGCCCATATACGAGTGTGAAATTCTTCGCTGGGCGGCGTTATGACGCGGGTGCGTTCGGTGATAGCCTGGTCGTCCGCGGTTCGCTCAATGGCCAAAAGGGTGCCGACTGGGTGCTCGCAAATCTTCGCCATATCGTCGACCTCAGTGCGGGCTGCATCAAGGGCATCGATCATGCCGGGCGCGCCGTAGGATTCAAAGATATGCCCGGCTAGGCAACGCACTGTTTCTTCATAATGTTCTTGTGCAATAGTGGTCACCTGAACAAACGTTGAACGGCCGAAACTCTCGGTCCCCATCCAGCCGTCGCGAAACGCAATCTTGTCCTTGTTGGTCCATGCGATGGGATCGGAATCGGCGAAGGCAAAAGTCCCTGTAACAGCCCATTCGCCAGGTTTCGCGGCCGCTGTAAACACGTTGGTGTCGGAGACGTCGAGGCGGATAGTCCGGGCAAGTTTCATACGATCTCCGAGTGTTCGTGAGGGGGTGTAGCGTTAAGGTCTTCCGCCATACTGCCGGCAATTACTATGAGACCGACCTTTGACGCCGGTCGTCAAGTCAATCACGGGTCTCAGTCTATATTAAAATGACGAAAATGGGTGCAAGGTTCGACCTATGTGTCTCTTGTTTCTCCAGGCTATTGCCTGCCGGCCCCAACGATGGCTAGTGTCGTGCCATGAGCAGTCATGAACGAAACTTGCTGCTGCGTGACGCCGCCGATCGGGCCGCGGCGTACTTGGCGGCATTGGACGAACGAGCCGTCGGGGCAGATCCCGATGCGGTGGCGCGCTTGGCAAAGGCGCTGGATCAGCCCTTACCCGATGGGCCCACGGATGCTGCGGCGATTTTGACGTTTCTGGACGAGGCAGCGTCTCCGGCGACGGTGGCGAGCGCCGGCGGGCGGTATTTTGGGTTCGTCACCGGTGGCGCGTTGCCGGCGACCCTGGCGGCGAACGTGCTGGCCGGAGCCTGGGATCAGAACGGCTTCAGTTACGTCTCATCGCCGGCCATCGCCTGCATCGAGGCGGCGGCGCTGCGTTGGCTGAAAGACGTTTTGTGCCTGCCCGGGGGTGCCGAAGGGGCCCTGTGTACCGGTGCGACCATGGCTAATTTCACCTGCCTGGCGGCGGCCCGGAACACGGTCTTGGCGGATGTGGGGTGGGATGTGGACCGTGATGGTTTGTTTGGCGCGCCGGCGATCAACGTGGTCGTCGGCGCGGAAGCTCATTCGACGCTTTACAAGGTTTTGTCTATGCTGGGACTTGGGCGCGAGCGGGTAGTCACGGTGCCTGCCGACGCCGAGGGCCGTATGCGGGCCGACGCCTTGCCGCTTTTAGACGGGCCGACTATTGTCTGCCTGCAGGCTGGAAATGTGAACTCGGGCGCCTTTGATCCGGCGGAAGAGATCATTCCTCGGGCCCATGCCGCTGGCGCCTGGGTCCATGTGGACGGTGCCTTCGGACTATGGGCGCTGGCATCGCCGGCGTTGGCCGATCTGGTCGCGGGTTATCCAAACGCCGATTCCTGGGGCACGGATGCCCACAAGTGGCTAAATGTCCCTTATGATTGTGGTGTCGCGCTGGTGAAGGATGCGGATGCCCTTGCCCGGGCCATGACAATCACAGGTGCCTATCTGATCAAGAGTGACCAGCGGGATGCCCTCAATTTTACCCCGGACAGTTCGCGCCGCGCCCGATCCGTGGAGGTCTGGGCGGCCCTGAAATCGCTGGGCCGAAACGGCCTGGCGGCAATGATTGAACGGAACTGCCGCCAAGCCCAGCACCTTGCCGATGGTCTGCGTATAGCTGGGTACGACGTGCTGAACGATGTAGTCCTGAACCAGGTGGTCGTCGCCTTTGGCGACGACGCCAAGACCAACGCCGTGATCGCTGACATCCAGGCCGGTGGCGAAATCTGGTGTAGCGGGACCCACTGGCATGGCCGCGACGCCATGCGGATCAGCGTCAGTTCCTGGGCAACCACCGACGCCGATATTGAGCGCGCCCTGGCGGCGATTGTGGCGACGGTGTCGCGGCGTGATGTAGAATAAGACGGACGGTCGGCGTCCGTCTGATCAGGCCAACGGCGTTCTGATTATGTCTGCCCTCAATCGCCCGTGGCGTGCCTTAACCCGGACGGCTCGGAAAGAGTAACGATATCCAGGAACAATTCACGCAAGGCCTTCAGCCAATCGGAACCGGATTGCAACATGGTTGCGCCATGGACGTCGAGAATAGTCTGCGCGGCCTCGGGAGTAGTGTGGTCCCTGTGACTGAGCAACCAAATAACGAAGACGTCGTTTGGCGTCATCTGACGACCGGGTGGACACCGGATAAATGATGAAAGTAGGCCGTGGGGGTCGGCGATGGATTTTGATTGATCCGGCGTGGTTCCGGGCTCCTTGCCGTGTAAAAGGGCGTTCGTTCCTATCATGAATTCAGATGCCTCGCTGTTACAGCCATATGGGTGGTGGCTCACCACAACTAAATGAGAGCTTATTATGTAATGTTATTACATATCAATTGTATTTCGATCAAGGACGAACGTTGTTGGTCGGCAACCACGGCCAAGAGCGTCGGTAGAGGACGGCAATCCTGCCCGGTGCCACTGGTTGAGGGCGCGTACATCGCTACGGTGACGGCCTTCGGCAATGAGCGCGCGCGTAACAGCCGAGCATGACGCGACCCGATTACGCCTTCAGGGTCTTGCAGAATATCTCAAGCCAAGGCCAAATGTCTTCATCCTCAAGCGCGGCTCTCTGGGATATCTTTTAAGTGTTTCCCGCCGGATGGAAGTCGTTGGCATCCTGGAACGTTATGTTGAGACGTTCTGAGAAGGTGGCGTCGAGGCTGGACTTGCTGCAGCCGGTGACACCTATAAGGATAAAAGACAGTATTACGGGTAATCTGACGGTATCGCCGGCCCCGCTATGCGCGCTTCTTTTGTTTCTCAGTCTTGACACCCAGGTAGTGTGCTAGGTATTGGCCCGTATAGCTGTCTGGCACGCGGGCGACGGCTTCGGGCGTGCCTTCAGCGACGATGCGTCCGCCTTTATCACCGCCCTCGGGGCCAAGATCGACGATCCAATCAGCGGTCTTGATGACCTCCAGATTGTGCTCAATGACGATAACCGTGTTTCCGGTTCCGACCAGGGCGTGGAGCACCTCCAGGAGTTTCTTCACATCCTCGAAATGTAGGCCCGTGGTCGGCTCATCCAGGATATAGAGCGTCTTCCCCGTGGCCCGGCGGCTTAGTTCCTTGGCCAGCTTGACGCGCTGCGCTTCGCCGCCGGATAGCGTCGTCGCCTGCTGGCCCAGGTGGATATAGCCCAGGCCGACGCGTTCCAGCGTGACCAGCTTGTCGCGGATGGACGGTACAGCCTTGAAGAACTCGGCGCCTTCCTCAACCGTCATGTCCAGGACATCGGCGATAGATTTGCCGCGGAAATCGATCTCAAGGGTTTCCCGGTTGTAGCGTTGGCCCTTACAGGTGTCGCACTGGACGTAGACGTCGGGAAGGAAGTGCATCTCGATCTTGATGACACCGTCCCCTTGGCAGGCCTCGCAGCGGCCACCCTTGACGTTGAAGGAGAAGCGACCGGGCTTGTAACCACGTGCTTTGGCTTCCGGGAGACCGGCAAACCAGTCGCGGATCGGCGTGAAGGCGCCCGTGTAGGTGGCAGGGTTAGAGCGCGGCGTGCGGCCGATGGGCGATTGATCAATGTCGACGACCTTATCGATGCGTTCCAGACCGTCTAGGCCGTCGTGGTCGCCCGGCAAGAGGCGCGAGCCGTGCAGACGCCGGGCTACGGCTTTGTAGAGGGTCTCGATGATGAGGCTCGACTTGCCGCCACCGGAAACGCCGGTGACACAGATCAGGTTGCCGAGCGGGAACGGCACGTCTACGCTATCCAGATTGTGGGTGCGCGCGCCTTTGACGGTGATGGTGTGGCCTTTCTTCTGGGGCCGGCGTTCAGTCGGCACGTCGATCATCCGCGTGCCTTTCAGGTACTGCCCGGTGAGGCTTTTGGTGGCCTGCATAATCTCCTTAGGTGTCCCCGACGCGACTAATTGGCCGCCATGAATGCCGGCGCCCGGGCCTATGTCGATCACATGATCGGCCGTCCGGATGGCGTCTTCATCATGTTCGACGACGACCACCGTATTGCCCAAGTCGCGGAGCCGGATCAGTGTTTCCAAAAGCCGAGCGTTGTCGCGTTGATGGAGGCCGATGGAAGGTTCGTCCAGGACATAGAGGACACCTGTCAGCCCCGAACCAATCTGCGAGGCCAGGCGGATGCGCTGGCTTTCGCCACCGGATAAGGTGCCAGACGGCCGACTGAGCGTCAGGTAATCGAGGCCGACATTCTTCAAAAAGCTCAATCGTTCGTTGATCTCGCGAAGGATACGCCGGGCAATTTCCTTCTGTTGGGTGTTCATGGTCTTGTCCAGGATCCCGAACCAGGCATGCGCCCGGTCGATAGACATGTCCGCGACCTGGGAAATATGCAGGCCGCCCAGTTTCACGGCCAGGGCTTCTGGCTTGAGGCGGGCACCGTCACAGACGGAGCACGTGGTGACCGTCTGGTAGCGCGATAGTTCGTCGCGGACCCACGATGAATCGGTCTCCCGCCAACGCCGCTCCATATTGGGGATCACGCCCTCGAAGGGCTTGGTGATTTCATAGCTGCGGTTGCCGTCATGATAGGACATCTTCACGTCCTCTCGGCCCGAACCGAACAGGACGATTTCGCGGATCTTCTTAGGCAGCTTGTGCCAGGACGCGGTCAACACGAAAGCGTAGTGGTTGGCGAGGCCCTCCAGGGTCTGGCCGTAATACTTGGACGACGAATTGGCCCAGGGCGAGAGCGCGCCTTGGCTCAGCGACAGGGCCTCGTCTGGAACGACGAGGTCCGGGTCGAAGTACATCTCCGTGCCCAGACCGTCACAAGCTGGGCAGGCCCCAAAGGGATTGTTGAAGGAGAACAGGCGCGGTTCGACCTCATCGATGGTGAAACCCGATACGGGACAGGCAAACTTCGCCGAGAAGACGGTGCGGCCCTCCGGCACGTGGACCTTTATGCCGCCCTTCTTCGTTGGTTTGGGCGGTGGTAGCGCATCCGCGTCATCCACATAGGCCAAGCCGTCGGCAAGTGTCAGGGCGGTCTCGAAGCTG
The DNA here is from genome assembly GCA_913048145.1 of uncultured Rhodospirillaceae bacterium. Classification (GTDB taxonomy): domain Bacteria; phylum Pseudomonadota; class Alphaproteobacteria; order Rhodospirillales; family Casp-alpha2; genus UBA3470. The sequence continues at coordinate 1,964 of CAJWVP010000106.1, read as the reverse complement.
TCGGCCAGACGCGTCTTGATGCCTTCGCGTACCACGATGCGGTCGACCACCACTTCGATGTCGTGCTTGTACTTTTTATCCAGCGCCGGGGCCTCTTCGATGTCGAACATCTCGCCGTCGATGCGCAGGCGCTGGAAGCCGCGCTTTGCAAGGTCTTGGATTTCCTTCTTGAACTCACCTTTCTTGCCGCGCGCGATGGGTGCCAGTAGGAATAGCCGTGTGTCCTCGTCCATGGCCATGACCCGGTCAACCATTTGGCTGATGGTCTGGGCCTCGATGGGCAGGCCCGTAGTGGGCGAGTAGGGGACGCCTGTTCGCGCGAATAGGAGACGCATGTAGTCGTAGATTTCCGTCACCGTGCCGACGGTGGAGCGGGGGTTCCTGGACGTGGTCTTCTGTTCGATGGAGATAGCGGGGCTCAGGCCTTCGATGGCGTCCACGTCGGGCTTCTGCATCAGCTCCAGGAACTGCCGGGCATAGGCGGATAGGCTTTCCACGTAGCGACGCTGGCCTTCGGCATAAATCGTATCGAACGCGAGTGATGATTTTCCCGAACCCGATAGGCCCGTGATGACTGACAGACTGTCGCGGGGAATTTCCACGTCGATGTTCTTCAGGTTGTGCTCGCGGGCGCCGCGGACGCGGATGTTCTGCATGGCTTTTCGGATCGTTTTTGAGAGTTTCAGGGCACACCCAGAGATAGCGACGAACGGCTTTCGCGTAAAGGGGCGGCCTGTGGATATCACGGAGATGTGACACGGCCCGGGTGCTTTGACTCCGTGCGCCGAGTGTGGGAAGAGGTGCTCATTATCTGACCTGGAGGCACCCATGTCCGACGAAGAATTCGCCGAAGACTTCGACAAGGCCGATATGATCCTTGCAGAGGCCTTGCAACAGTTCCAAGCATCGAACGTAAACCCCTATGTCTACGGCATGGCGCTGTTGGAAATCGGCGTCGCCGCCATGGTCAAGGTCGGAGAAGTGGAAAACGATATCCTGGACACGGTGCGGAAGCTGGACGCTAAAATCCGACCCGGTATGGTTGAATAAAACTTAAATTCATCGCGTGGATCTATCCACAGGGGGGCCTTTGGGGCAGGCTAGCGCTTGGCGCCTTATGGATGTAGAGTTCGGGCCTCGTATTCAAGAGACATCCACTCTAAAGGAAAAGGTCATGGCAGGTTCAGTCAACAAAGTTATTCTCGTCGGTAACCTCGGCGCCGATCCGGAAATCCGTTACACCCAGGCCGGCAAGAAGATTGCCAACTTGCGTCTGGCCACGTCGGAATCTTGGAAAGATCGGCAGTCGGGGGAACGTCGTGAGAAGACAGAGTGGCACCGGGTCGTGATTTTCAACGAGGGGCTGGCCAATATTACCGAGCAGTATCTCAAGAAGGGCTCGAAGGTCTATGTTGAGGGCCAGCTGCAGACCCGTAAGTGGCAGGGCAACGACGGTCAGGACCGCTACAGCACGGAAGTCGTCCTGCAGAGCTTCAACAGTGCGCTAACCATGCTGGACGGCCGCAGCGGCGGCAGCGGCGATTTTGGCGGCCCGTCAGATTCTGGCGGAGACCCCGGCTGGGGTGGCCCGGACAGCGGCGGTAGCGGCGGCTCGGTCGGCGGCGATCTAGACGACGAAATACCCTTTTAACGCCTAACCCGGCGGTTCGGAGTGCCGGGGACTAGGATTAATGAACGAGAGCCATGAGACGTCCGCAATGGCCGAACGAATATGCTCAACGCAAGGTCATAACCCTGGCATTCAGAGCGGTGTGCATGCCACGTAACTTATTGATTTTGGAGCGCTTTCAGGGGTGACGATTGCTTGTGGGGCGGGGCTTAAAATGGTAGATTCTTAATCATCAGAAAGGGAAGTGATCCCATCATTTTTTCTTTTCTAAGTATTTGTCTTGTTCCTTAATACTTCCAGAAATTGGACTAATTTGAGATCTTGTTTGAAGAAT
>CAJWVP010000105.1 GCA_913048145.1 uncultured Rhodospirillaceae bacterium | reverse complement strand
TCATGGGGCAATCGCCTAAGGCAGCATCCTTTGGCGGGTTTATCCAAAATAAGGTGGTCTGGCTGTGCCTAATGATTTCAGGCGGACTGGCTGGCTTGGCGGGTACATTTGAGGCGGCGGGCCCAGTAGGGCAACTGGTACCTGCCCTGCCTGTCGGTTATGGCTTCACCGCGATTATTGTGGCTTTCCTGGGTCGATTGACACCCATTGGTATTTTGTTCGCCGGTTTTGTGATGGCGCTGACTTACATTGGCGGGGAGGCGGCGCAGATCGAGATGAATCTTCCGAGTGCGGTGACAGGCGTGTTCCAGGGTATGTTCCTGTTCTCTCTTCTTGGCATCGACGTGTTGGCTGGTTTTCGCATTTGTTTGGCTGGGCGCAGGCCCGCTGGGGCAACGGGGTAGGCTTATGGATCTTCTCGTTCTTGTTTTGCAAGGCGTAATCATTGCGGCCACACCGTTAGTCTTTGCGGCCATTGGCGAATTAGTCGTCGAGAAGTCGGGTGTTCTCAATCTGGGTGTTGAGGGCATGATGATTATGGGGGCCATCGCCGGATTTTCAGTCACACTAGAGACGGGGTCTTACATTCTGGGCATCGCCTCCGCCGCCTTGGTAGGCGCTCTTTCGGCCAGTTTGTTTGGATTGCTGACCCAGATACTTTTGTCGAACCAGGTGGCCACAGGATTGGCGCTCACGATTTTTGGCCTCGGTCTCGCAGCGTTGTGGGGGCAAGGATACTCGGGTGAGTCAACCCAGGCTCTTGGGAAAGTTCACATTTTTCTCTTTTCCGACATTCCCATTATTGGGCCGCTATTTTTCTCATATGACCCGTTGATTTATCTGTCAGTAGCGCTGGTGATTGGCGTGTCTTGGTTTTTGAACAAAACCCGTTTAGGCCTGATTTTACGATCCATTGGTGAGAACCATGATTCAGCTCACGCTATTGGTTACAGCGTTGTTGCCGTGCGTATGGCGGCCATACTTTTCGGAGGAGCCTGTGCCGGGCTCGGTGGGGCATACTTGTCGATTATTCAAACGCCACTGTGGGTAGAAGGCATGACAGCTGGACGCGGTTGGATCGCGTTGGCCATTGTTGTATTTGCCGCCTGGCGTCCCGGGCGTGCCCTAATTGGGGCTTATCTATTTGGTGGTGTTACAGTGATCCAGTTGCACGTCCAGGGGTTGGGTTTTGAAATCGAGGCACAATACATGTCCATGCTTCCCTATCTAGTCACGATAATTGTCTTGGTAGTGATATCCCATAATAAAACACGAGCAGCTCTTCATGCCCCTGCCTGCCTGGGGAAGCCATTCTTTGCCTCTTCTTAGCGAGAAAGGTAAAACAGACGGGACAGAATTGAAGGCGCGATAATTTCTAAACGGGAGAAATGAAATGAAACACTTCTATAAGTCATTTGCTTTGGCTATCGGCGTGGCTCTGGCCATCACAGGCGCTGCGAGTGCGCAAACCAAGGTCGGTTTCGTCTATGTTGGACCTATTGGAGATCATGGCTGGACCTACGAACATCATCAGGGCTTAAAGGCTGTCGAGAGAGCCTTTGGCAACAAGGTTAAGACCAAACACGTCGAGAACGTATCTGAAGGCCCGGATGCCGCCCGCGTCGTTCAGCAATTGGCTCGTGGCGGTCATGACATCATTTTCACGACGTCGTTCGGTTTTATGAACCCAACACTGAAAGTGGCGAAGCAATTCTCGAAGATAAACTTTGAACATGCCACGGGTTATAAGCGTGCCAAGAACGTGTCTACTTATTCTGCGCGTTTCTATGAAGGTCGCCACGTAATCGGCTTGATCGCGGGCAAGATGACTAAAACAAACACCATCGGTTACATAGCGTCGTTTCCTATCCCGGAAGTGGTTCGTGGAATAAACGCGGCCTATCTTGCAGCTAAGAGTGTCAATCCACAGGTAAAGTTCAAGGTAATTTGGGTCTCTACCTGGTTCGATCCGGGCAAGGAAGCAGACGCTGCGAATGCGCTCATCGACCAAGGCGCGGATATTCTCATGCAGCACACAGACTCACCTGCTGCGATGCAAATCGCCGAGAAAAAGGGGATTCATGCCTTTGGTCAAGCCTCCGATATGATCAAGTTTGGTCCAAATGCGCAACTTACAGCCATCATTAATAATTGGGGGCCCTATTATGTCGCGCGGGTCAAGGCCACGATGGATGGCACATGGAAGAGCGGAGATGTGTGGGACGGTATCAAGGAGGGCATGGTTACCATGGCACCATTCTCCAAGAAAATTCCGGAGGATGTCCGTACGATGGTTGCAAAAGCTCGTGACGACATCGCGGCAGGCAAGCTCCACCCCTTTACCGGTCCAATAAACAAACAGGACGGATCCCCTTGGTTGAAGGCGGGAGAGACGGCACCTGCTGGTGACCTTTTGGGCATGAACTTCTACGTAGAAGGTGTAGAAGGCTCCTTGCCGAAGTAAATGGAAATGCGGCGGTTCGGCCAAGCGCCGGACCGCCTTTTTTCTGGCCTGACTTTGGCTGAAATACGATGACTCAAAGCGTTATTCTGAAGGGCCAAACCTTGGCCTTCGTAGACGATCCGTTTGTTGTAGGCCCCGATTTGGCGACGCGCTTTGAGACGGATGGCGCTGTTTGGATCGAAGGTGGATTGGTTCGCTCTTTCGGGCCGGCAGATGCGATTATCGCTGAGGCCAGTAGCGTGCCAGTTCATGACTTTGGCAAACATCTGATCACTGCTGGCTTCGTGGACTGCCATGCCCACTATCCACAACTGCCAATCATCGCCTCCTATGGCGAGCAATTGCTGACGTGGCTGGAGAAGTACACGTTTCCGACGGAAACGGCCTTTCAGGATGCGGGCGTCGCAGCGGAAGCAGCATCCTTCTTCGTTGACGAATGTCTGCGTAACGGGATCACGTCATCGGCGGTCTTTGCCACCGTGCATCCGGAATCCGTAGACGTCTTTTTCGAGGCCGCGGCGGCACGAAACCTCAGAATGGCCTGCGGTAAGGTGCTCATGGACCGGAACGCACCGGATGGGCTTCGCGACACGGCGCAGGACGGCTACGATCAATCGAAGGCCTTGATTGACGCCTGGCACGGCAATGGGCGCAACGTCTACGCGCTGACGCCGCGCTTCGCGCCCACGTCGACACCCGAACAATTGGCAGCGGCGGGCGCCTTGTGGAGCGAATATCCAGACATTCTCATGCAGACCCACCTCTCGGAAAACCCAAAGGAGGTTGCCTGGGTCGCAGATCTGTTTCCTGATGCGCCGGATTACTTTGGCGTTTATGAACATTTTGGTCTGGCCGGCCCCGGCGCTATTTTCGGTCACGCCGTCCATCTGACCAATCGCGAGCGCGCCGCAATCCGCGATACCGGCTCGGCCATCGCCCATTGCCCCACGTCGAACACTTTCATTGGTTCTGGGCTGTTCGACATGCAGGGACTCCGGGATAAGGAGGCGACGATCCCCGTGGGTCTGGCTACGGACGTGGCCGGTGGGTCATCACTCTCCATGTTTGCAACCATGCGCACGGCCTACGAAATCGCCCAGCTTCGCGGTTACAGCCTGCATCCGGCGAAGGCTTGGCACCTGGCTACGGTGGGTTCGGCGACGGCCATGCGGATCGCGGATAAGGTCGGTAATCTGGCGCCGGGCATAGAGGCAGACCTGATCATCATTGATCTAACCTCCACAAATCTGATCCGCCGCCGCGTTGCCCGGGCTGAGAATATCTGGGATGTTCTGTTCGCCCAAATGATCCTGGCCGATGATCGCGCCATCGCGGCCACCTACGTAGCCGGGGAACCGGTGTATCGCCAGGATTAACCGTCTACGATCAAGTTCTCGGCTAACGCCTTGTGGCGCTCCAGAAGGACCGGCAATTCCATAGTAGCTAATTGGCTGTCCCGAACCACGAAGCGGCCTTCCACCACTGTGTGGTCCGCTCGCACTGGTCCGCAGAAGATGAGCCCCGCAACCGGGTCCCAGGCGCCCGAGAGGGCGATGGTGTCGGTCCGGTAGATGGCGAAATCGGCGCGCTTGCCGACGTCTAACGCGCCTAGGTCGTCCCGGCCCAACACCTGCGCGCCCCCCAGCGTGGCGGTCTCAAGAGCGTCCCGGGCGCTGAGTGCATCCCCCCCATGGGCGACCCTTTGCAAGAGCAGTGCCTGGCGCGCTTCGGTCATGAGATCACCGGAATCGTTGGACGCCGAGCCGTCGACGCCCAGCCCTACCTTTACGCCAGCATCCCGCATGGCTCTTATCGGCGCGACGCCGCTGCCAAGCCGCATATTGGAACACGGACAATGGGCGACGCCAGTACCAGACCGCGCGAACAGGTCAATTTCAACCGCATCCAGCTTGACGCAATGGGCGTGCCACACGTCGTCCCCAGTCCAGCCCAGGTCTGCGGCGTAGTCCCCAGGGCGACAGCCGAATTTCTCAAGGGAATAGGCGATATCGTCATCGTTCTCAGCGAGATGGGTATGCAGCATGACCTTTTGGTCGCGCGCGAGGACCGCAGCGTCTCGCATCAGTTCCCGGCTAACTGAGAACGGCGAGCATGGCGCTACGCCGATACGGATCATGGCGCCGGGATTGGGGTTGTGATGGGTCTGGATCACGCGCAGCGTATCTGTGAGGATCGCATCCTCTTTTTCCACCAGCGCATCAGGCGGCAGGCCACCATCGCTTTCGCCGATGCTCATGGCACCGCGCGTGGCATGCAGGCGCAGGCCAATTCCCTCTGCCGCCTCGATCTCATCATCCAGGCGCGCGCCACCAGGGAACATGTACAGGTGATCGGCTGCGCAGGTCACCCCGGCCAGCGCCATCTCCGCCAGGGCTACTTGGGCGGAGATCCGGATCTCTTCCGGTCCCATGCGGGCCCAGATGGGATAGAGCGTTCGCAGCCAACTGAACAAGGTTGCGTCCTGGGCTGCCGGCACGGCTCGGGTTAGGTTCTGGTAAAAGTGGTGATGCGTGTTGATCAATCCTGGGGTTACTACGCAATTGGTTGCGTCGATAACTTCATCGGCCGTTTCCGGCAGGTCCCCTGATACGCCAACGGCCGTGATGACACCGTTTTCGATGTAAATACCGCCACCGGCAATCTCGCGGCGTCCACCATCCATCGTCACAAGATGATCTGCGTTTTTCACCAGCATCGTTGGCATGGTGCACCTTTTCAAGAAAGGCGCTGGCCGGGAAGGTGCACCTTCCCGGCCAGGCGTTCGTCTAAGGGCCGGCGGATTTACTGCTGGGCATCATCGGCCGCTTCTTCAGGCAAGATAAGGTTGAGAATGATGGCGAGGAACGCTGCCGGCAGTAGGCCGGAGGTCAGCAGCACCTTCGCCGTGCCATCTAGGTGTTGGAGCGCCCCTGGCACCAATTGCAAGCCGAGGCCGACCGAGAGCGAGATCGCGAAGATCATCATATTTCGTCGGTTCCAGTTGACCTCGGCAAGCATGTTGACGCCGGCTGCGGCGACCATGCCGAACATGACGATGACGCCACCGCCCAGAACCTCGATGGGAACGGACGCAATGATGGCGCCGACCTTGGGAACCAGCCCGGCGGCGATAAGGAAAATCGCACCGATCGTCACCACATGCCGGCTCATGACGCGGGTCATGGCAATCAGCCCGACGTTCTGGGAGAACGACGTGTTCGGCAGGCCGCCGAACAAGCCAGCAACGGCGGAGCCGATGCCGTCGGCATAGGTGGCGCCCTCCAGTTCCTTGGTTTCCGCTTCGCGGCCCGCGCCACCTTTGGTGATCCCCGAGACATCGCCCACGGTTTCAACCGCGGAGACGAAGGACATGAGGCAAATTCCTATGATCGCACCGGCTGTGAATTCGACGCCGAAGTGGAACGGCGTCGGGAGAGCGAATACGGCGGCCTTGCCAACGTTGGCGAAGCTGACCATGCCCAACATTGCGGCGACGATATAGCCGACAATGAGGCCGATGAGGACCGCTGCGACGGACAGCAGTCCGCGAGTGAAGAACTTGATCCCGAGGGTGACGACGATGACAACCAGGGCCACGGACCAGTTCTGCAGGCTTCCGAATTCCGGCTTACCTTGGGCGGGCACGCCACCGGCCGCATACAGGATTCCAACTTTCACTAGGGCCAACCCGATCATGAGAACGACTAGGCCAGTGACCAGGGGCGGCAAAGCGAAGCGGAGGCGGCCGATGAACGGCGCGAGGCAGGCATGGAACACGCCACCGACGATAATGCCGCCCATGAGAATGGCGATGGCGTCGACGCCCTTACCGGCAACCAAAGGGATCATGATTGGCAGGAACGCGAAGCTTGTTCCCTGAACGACCGGCAGACGCGCGCCTACAGGGCCGAAGCCGACAGTTTGCAGCAAGGTCGCGATGCCCGCGAACAGCATGGACATTTGGATCATGTAGATCATTTGCGGAAAGTCCGGAGAATTGGAGCCGAAACCAAATCCCGCGGCGCCGCAAATGATGATCGCTGGCGTCACGTTGCTGACAAACATCGCTAGGACATGCTGGATCCCCAACGGCACGGCCGAGGCCAACGGTGGCGTGTAGTTGGGGTCCTTCAATTGTTCTGGCGTCCCCAATGCGGAATTTTCCATAGCCATTCTTCGTCTCCTTTTCCCAAAGTTCCCTGATTCTAGCCGTCCCGTTGTGAGGGCGGTCAATTTTCTTGCATCCTTCAGGCGAACAGGTCCTCCAATCGTAATCGCGCGATTTGTTCAACCTGTTGACATGCAGTCGAAAATTCCGTTTCTCGATCGTTTTCCACGCGGTCCTGAAACGCCGCAAGAACTTGCTTTTTTCGGAGCCCTTTGACGGCAATGATGAAGGGAAAACCGAATTTTTTCGCATACGATTCGTTCAGCGTCGTGAATGTCTTGCGTTCGCCGTCCGTCAGCGCATCGAGGCCGGCGCCCGCCTGTTCCGCAGTCGATTGAGCAGTCAGGCTTTTCGCCGCGGCGAGTTTGCCAGCTAAATCCGGATGCGCCCGCAGGACGCCGAGGCGTTCGTCTCGGGTCGCCAAGCGGAACTGGACCGCCAGGGCACTGTGCAGCCCGACCGCCGTGTCGTGGGCCGGACCTAGTTCTCCGTCGTAGGTTCGTTCGGCGATCCAGGGGGAGTGTTCAAATATGGAACCGAAGCGCGCGACGAAGGCGTGCTTATCCATCTGCGACGGGATCAGATCTCGGTGAACCAGGGGATGGTGCGCCGCCCAATGTTCGGCGATGTCGATCCGCCGGGCGAACCAGACGTCCCCGTGATCGCGTGCGTATTCGATAAAGCGTTGCAAGGACGCCAAGCGCCCGGGGCGGCCGACGAGGCGGCAGTGCAGCCCGATGTTCAGCATTTTCGGTTGGCCGGCCTTGCCTTCCGCGTACAGAACGTCAAACGAGTCCTTTAAATAGGCAAAGAACTGATCGCCCGAATTGAAGCCTTGTGCGGCGGCAAACCGCATATCGTTGGTATCCAAGGTATAGGGGATCATCAGTTGATCGCGGCCGCCATGAGGCCGCCAATAGGGCAGGTCGTCGGCATAGGTATCAGATATGTAGTCGAAGCCGCCTTCCTCGGTGACCAAATCGACTGTGTTTGCCGAGCACCGACCTGTATACCAACCACGCGGGCGTGAGCCGGTCACCGCCTCATGAACGGCAATGGCTTCACGAATGTCGGCCAATTCGGCGTCCCGGGTGTGATCCTTGTAGTCGACCCACTTGAGGCCATGGGAGGCAATTTCCCAACCGGCCTCAAGCATTGCCGCAACCTGGGCCGGCCCGCGCCGCAGGGCCGTGGCCACGCCGTACACCGTGACCGGCACCCCGAGGCCCGTGAACAGGCGGTGCAGGCGCCAGAACCCAGCCCGGGCACCGTATTCGTATATGGATTCCATGTTCCAGTGACGTTGCCCTTCCCAGGGTTGTGCGCCAACGATTTCTGAAAGGAAAGCCTCGGAAGTGGGATCACCATGCAAGAGACAATTCTCGCCACCTTCTTCGTAGTTGACGACGAACTGCACACAGACAGCCGCACCCTTCGGCCAATCGGCGATTGGTGGCGTAGCGCCGTATCCCTGCATATCTCGTGGGTAGCGGACCACTGTGCTCATTATTTCCTTATCAAGACGGCAATAATGTAAATCAATACAATATCCATTGCTTTTAAAAAATTCCGAAAGTTGTTTAAGAATTTGACGGCTATCATTATCGGCGTACTTTGGCAGTCATCGCGTCGAGTTAGGAGGGCCACATGGCGGCAGGCACTGGGTTTCTGACTACCCATATTCTGGATACGGCAAACGGCTGTCCAGCCCACGGCGTGAAAATCGAACTCTATCGGTTGTCAGGTGACGCCCGCGAACACATGGTAACCATGGTGACTAACGACGATGGCCGTACGGACCAACCGGTCATCGCGCAAGGTGAATTGGCCGTTGGCACTTACGAATTGGTCTTTTCGATTGGCGACTATTTCGCCGGCTATGGTCAAAAGGAGGCGAACCCCTTCATCGATGTGGTTCCAATCCGTTTTGGTATCGCCAAAACGGATGAGCACTATCATGTGCCCTTGCTGGCCTCGCCGTTTTCCTTCTCTACCTATCGCGGCAGTTGATTCGTTGATTTTTGCGTGTTGTCAGCCCTCGCGCGTGCGTGCGACCTCAGCTTTCGAGGGTTCGTTTACACTCGCCAACGGTGTAATCGATGAACAAGCGGATCTTTGGGTCCTGCAGGCGCTTGTGCGGATAGATGCAGGAG
>CAJWVP010000104.1 GCA_913048145.1 uncultured Rhodospirillaceae bacterium | reverse complement strand
CAACACCCAAAACAGCCAGGAAAATTGAGATTGAGATGATGAGTCGGGGTCGGTGCGTTTTAAAACATGGCCCGTCGGCTGGTCTTTAAAAAAGACCAATCCAGGCAGGCCGGCTACAAGCAGTGCTGCCAAGGGCCCCGCATAAAACAAGTTAGCCATGCCTAAAAAGAACATTGCCCAGCCAAGTGCGCCGATCCCAAGGACAAATGCCCATGTCAGCCGTTCTGCATTCTGCAGATCATCTTTGATGCCGAAAAAACGCAACAAAGAAATTCCGAGCCCCAGGACGGAAGCGAATTGAAGGCAGATAACGGCAACTGCGATCACATCACCCCCAGAATCCGCATCACCGGATCAACCAGATGTCTGAATTGGGAAATATACCAAACGAAAAAGCCGCATACCCATGCGAACATAAAACCGCGCTGGAGTTTTTCAAATATCATGCCAGAGAGGTGCCCAGTATGGGAAAACAGATCATTTTTTTCGCATCCGGGCGAATCCAGACAGTCCATCGACGATGGCCTTGATATAAAAAGGCCACACAAAAAGGCAATGTGCCAAAAGACTATAGGCCTTTAGATGACGATGGGCGAAATGACAGTTTTTTGCGGCACCGTGATAGACTGACGCAATGCGGTTCCGATAGCGCATCCAATCAATCAGCGTTCGACGGTCCAAAACTTTGTAATATTTATCAAGAATAGCAAAGCCCGCACGCATGTGGATTAACGATTTGTTGCTCGCCTGATTTTCGTGAACTCTATAATCTACCAAAATGTCGTCGATGAATTTAAAACTCGCGCCGTGAAAGGCTAATTTCAGCCAGAGCTCGTAATCTTCTGCTGTTTGATGCGCCGGGTCTTCTGAAAAACCGCCTAATTTATCAAATAGTGATTTCCTTACCAGTGCCGCCGATGGCGTCAGGCATCCACCCTGGAACAGCATCTCGCGTAATGTCGCTCGGGTCTCGGGGCCGGAACCTTGGTGGTGAATGACTTGGCCATCGCGCACAAAAGCCAGACCGTGACCCATGACGTCCGTCGCCCCGTCAATAGCTTCGAAACAGTTGGCCAGCTTACAAGGGCGCCATTTGTCATCGGAGTCGAGAAATGCCAACCATTCACCGGCGGCCTCTGCATTCCCCCGATTTCGCGAGGCGCCTATAACTCCATCATTGGAAAAATTTAAAATTCTGATTCGAGGGTCATTGGTCGCGGCGACGATAGCTTCCGTGTCATCGGTGGAAAAATTATTAACTACTATGGCCTCCCAGTCCTGCATTGTCTGGTCAATGATGGATTGAAGACAATCTCGCAGGAAAACTGCGTGATTATAAGTAGGTATGATGATTGAAACTTTTGGATTAGTCATGTCGAGGCAAAGGCGCTCTTGCAAAACGCCAAGGTCGCATCAATCTCATGACTAAGATTTTTGGCGGGGATGAAGCCAGTCTCGGTCAAGCGTTCTATCCTATATTCCAAAATTGGCGAGGCCTGATTGACCGTAGCTTCAGGCCGTTTAATAGATGGAGTAAATCCCAAGACAGATGGGCATCGACTAGCGATCACCTCGGCCAACTCGAGAATCGACAGGGAGCGTCCGCCACCGAGCTGAAATAGGCCTTCACCCCAGTCCTGCCGCTCCAGAAAATGCGAAACCGCCGCTACAACATCACCCATGGCGATGAAATCTCGGCGCTGTTGCCCCGGTGTATGCAGTGTCAGCTTGCCAGTTTCCACGGCTTGCCGGCAGAGATCGTTCCCAATCAACGTCCACCTATTGATATCAGGGCTTATCGGTGCGCCGATAACGTTGGACAAACGAAACACCAGTGTTTTCAGCTTGGACGCTTGGACAAAATTCTCACCATCTAGATTGATTGCCCCATAAGGATGACTTGGTGAAGGCGGACGGCCTTCATCGATGACCCCTTCCAAGGGTGCGCCATAGACATGGATCGTAGAAAAAAAGATGAAATTTTGCACTGATGCAGTTTCCGCGGCAGCCAATATCCGTTGAATACTCTCTGCAGCTTGTTTTCGTTCACCTTTGGAGTCTGCCGCCGCATCTATTTCATTGGGGCCCGCCAAATGGATCACAACGTCTTCTTTCCGGCATTCGTCCGCTGGGTCATGGTTAAAGACACTGCCCGCCGCCCATTGGGGAAGCCCGCTAGTACGGCGTGAATGGATAGCCAGATCATAGCCTTTCTGTATGAGATGATGGCAAAGCCTTCCACCGATATAACCAAGTCCGCCAGTAACCAGTACTCTCAACTGTCGAGATCCGGCCATGAGTACGGAAAGAGAGGGTCATCAGCATTCCGCCGCTCTGATTCGTTTGGGTCATGCGCCATTGACGCACAATTGACAATCAACGAAACTCTGCTCCCCAGTCCTTGAAAGCCGCTCCAAACGGCAGAGGGAATGGTCAGCAAGGCATAATTCTGGTCACCCAAAATAACTTCCTGGGTTTTCCGGGTTTCCGCATCGAAAAGCACAACCCGAACATTGCCGGCGGGCACGGCCAGATTACTTACCATGTGCTTGTGTTTGCGCCAGGCTTTGATTTTACCGGGCTGGATGGAGGAGAAATAGATTTCACCAAATCCGGCAAAGGATGGACTGTCTGCGGTTATCATCTTTTTCACCGCGCCAAGCTGATCTTCAAATACTTGAAGCGGCGTAATGACCACCCCGTCAATCACAATTCGCCATCTTTCATAAAGGCCTTAATCTGTGCTCGCGTAACGCTGAGCGGCGTATCCCCCGCGTACACATCGCGATACCAGGCGACAGTTTCATTGACAGAACGCTGAACTCCCCAGACCGGCAGCCAGTTCAGGTTAATTTTCGCCTTGTCGGTATTAAGCTGTAAAAGGTTGGCTTCGTGGAAAGCGTTTTTCGGGGCTTCGGCGATTACTTCGCCGGCGCCCCATAATCTGACCGCCTCATCCGCGAGCTCCTTGACAGTCATCACCGAATTCGTATCCGGCCCAAAGTTATATGATTCCCCGGCGGATCCACCATTTAATAGGTCACGGGCGACGAACAGATAACCCGACAGGGGTTCCAAAACATGCTGCCAGGGCCGCGTCGCGTTCGGGCTGCGTAAGATAATGGGGTGATTTGAGGTCAAGGCCCGAGAGATATCTGGGATAATCCGGTTTTCGGACCAGTCGCCACCGCCAATGACGTTTCCAGCGCGAGTGCTGGCTGCGCCAAAGCCCGGCCTATCCGCAAAAAAAGAATCATGAAAAGTAGCGAAGATATTCTCAGCCGCCGCCTTCGACGCGCTGTAGGGATCAGCGCCGCCAAGCTCATCGTTTTCTCGGTAGCCCCACACCCATTCCTTGTTGCGATAGCATTTGTCCGAAGTAATAAAGACCAGCGCCTTGACGCTATCGCAATGCCGCACCGCTTCGAGCAGGTTAAGCGAGCCACCAACATTGGTATCGATTGTTAGTTTTGGCTCCTTGTAAGCGCGCATGACCAGTGACTGAGCCGCTAAATGAATAACTAACTCGGGCGCGACTTTTTTCATCACCAATTCAAAGTCAGCATAATTACGAATGTCTCCGTCATGATGAGTAATAAGCTCGCCAATACCCAATGCATCGAACAATGGTGTTTCGCCTTCCGGCGGCAAGGCGAAGCCAAAAGTCTCGGCGCCTAGGTCAGACAGCCATAACGACAACCAAGAGCCCTTAAAGCCTGTATCGCCAGTGATCAAAACACGCCTACCGGCGAAAGTTTCGCGGAGGTTCTTCATCACCAAGTCTTCCACGGCGCGGACTGGGTCTCCCACAATCTATTGAGTAGTTTGTAATCACGGTATGTATCCATGCACTGCCAGAAGCCTTCGTGGCGATAAACCATAAGCTGCCCCGCCGCCTGGATGGCCCGCATCGGCTCTTCTTCTAGCATGACGTTGTCCGTTCCCATGTAGTCGAAGACTTTACGGCTGCAGACAAAAAACCCACCAGAAATCCAGCCGCCCGTGGCCTGCGGCTTTTCGTTGAACTCCGTAACTTGGCCCGCGTCATCGAAAGCAAGCTCACCAAATCGCCCAGGTGGACGGACACCGGTGACGGTCATGACCTTACCGTGCTCCTTGTGGAAGGCGATGGCTTTACCGATGTCCAAATCGCTGACACCGTCGCCATAGGTCAATAAAAAGATATCGTCGTTACCAATGTAATCTTTGATCAATCGTATACGACGTCCAGTCAGGCTCTCCTCGCCAGTATTGGCAAGCGTTACGGTCCAGTTTTCTTCTTCAAAACCACCGTGTAGGTCAACTTTCGGTTTGTCGCGAAGGCACACCGTGACGTCACTTTCTTGGATGCGATAGTTGAGAAAGAACTCCTTTATCTTGGTTCCATTGTAGCCTAGGCAGAGTACAAAATCCGCCACGTCGTGGGCGGCATACCCTTTCATTATGTGCCAAATAATGGGCTTACTGCCGACCTTGATCATTGGCTTCGGTAGATCTTGGGATACGTCGCGAATACGCGTACCCTTTCCGCCGCAAAGAATAACCGCTTTCATCGATACCCTCGTGGAAATGCGAAGTGAAGCATTACCGGTTGTTTCCTTTAAGGCCAAGCCCTTCCCGCCATCGGTCCCAATCGGGAGCTGAGAAAATGACGTCTCTTTCGAGCTTTGGCGGTGGGGGTGGGTCAGCCAGGATCGCGGGCAAATCGCCGGCGCCGGCAGTCGGTAAATCGATGCCATCCGGTTCGGCAATCAGGGCGAGTGACCCCGACGGTCGGTATCGCACCACCGGCACTCCGGTCAAGGCCATTTCCAAGCCAATCGTTCCCGCAGCGTAAACCACAACAGAAACCTTTTCCAACGACGCCCATTCATCAACGGTCTCTATCCCACTGGAATTTAGAGCCGTTGGCGCCTTGGGATGATCCTTGATCAACACCCTGTAGCCCTGGGCGGCCAATTGTTTTGCCATATCAATCATTTCCCGCGCCACTGATCGCGCAAAGGGCAGGGCAAAAACAACATCGCCATCCTGATCCTGATTGATTTTGATGGGAGTGGCGTAACGTATGGCTCCGGCCAGAACTAGGCGTGCCGACGTGTGGCCAAAACGCTTCAACTGTCTGGCGTTGACCGCGCCACCACAAAAAATTAGATCCGGGCTTGCGCCGGTATCAATGTAATTCAACTCCTGACGCCCAACCAGAGCATGCTGATAGCCAATACTGCGCGCGCCATGTGCCGCGGCGGCTTTGACGAGAGCGCGTTCCCAGCCGTGATTCTCCCAGGGCCAAACTACGGCCAATGGTTTCACTGCAGCGATCCAGCGCTCTTGACAGTGTGTTTGCCATCGGATTGCCGCCCCCTGTGCGGATGCGCGTTCAAATACCTGCAGCCGGCGTATTAACCAGGAATATTCATCTTTAGCCGGCGGATTCCAGAAGGCAGTGAGCAATTTCAATGCGAACAATGGGCAGCCCCAAGCGTTTAAGCTGTAGGTTCGACCGTCTGCCACCAGTCTCCGCGCCAGTGGCGTGGGAGTATCGGTGTGCTGCACGCGTTGCAATTCTGAAAACTTTCGCATTGCAGCACCGAAATAACCGTCTAGACCGGCGGCGTCGCTCGCCGAATGGCCATAAACCAATATAAATGGGGCGTCTTTAGCCACCGACACTTGACCGCGCCAAGCCAAGGCCTGGCCAACTGCTTTGACTGCAAGGGCCATACGAGCGACAAAGCCCTGTAGCCTTAAAAGGATTGAGCGGACGAACAAAGCCGGCGGCGGCGTGGCCGTTATTACACCCTCATGGGCCGCCAGTTGACGGAACAGCCATGGGTCGTCGCAGCATACCAAAATCCTCTGCCTGCCCTGCGCCCAGGTGCGAACCAGGTGATCCCAAACTAGCATAGAACCAAAATCACTTGAATTCGGTGCACAGGAAGGAGCGTGGGAAAGGATTGCGTCGGAATATTTTCGCCATTGCCTCGCCAGACGTTGCCATTCCGGCATGATTTCTGTGAAAGTTTGTTCAAAAAGATGGGCGAGAGCCGGGTCGGAGCCCCCGACACCAATCGTCACACACCAATCAAAACCCTCCGCAGGGATTGACTGATCCGCGCTAAGGGTGACGGACATTTATCTCTCGATACACCAGACATTGGCCATAACCTCCTTAACCGGTGAGACCGCTGAATCGGAGACAGGATGTAGATAGCCATAGTGACTGGTCTTGACGGCGCCGTCGCAAATCTCGTTGACAGCTCTTAGAGCTTCGGCTGAATTCAACACGATATAGGGCAGGCGCATCGCCTCATGTTCAGCGTCGCCGCCACCAAAATCCATTTTGAACCACGAGACAGATTTATCCTCGATGGTTGGCCCTGTATATTCACGGGTATCCGTGATCACACAGCCACCTGTGTGCCGCCAGCCAGCCTTTAATGTCTCGCGCCAGGTTTCGTGAAGATGCAGGATGCCAAGGACAACGACGAGATCAAAGGTAGCATCTCCAAGCGTAGAAAAATCGTCCTCACTGACATGATGGAAGGTGTGCCTGGGATGCTTCTGGCGTGCTCGGGCGATCATCTCATCACTTACATCGACGCCCGTATAGGAAAAATCGCACAGGTGTTCAGACAGTACCGAAGCCAGCCCACCCTGTGCGCAGCCGATGTCCAAAACAGAGAGCCCTTCTTTCAATTTGGCCTCTAAAAAAAACCATTCAGAGACATAAGCCTGCGCAGTTGTGGCGCGGGCAGTTTCGAAAAATTCCTGAACTTTAGGCAGGTTCCAGGCGTCCGCATAACTCAAGACTGCGCCACCTCCAGGGGGTCACCAAAATCATCTAGCCCAACAATGGCGGCCCGCCCCATGGCAAGAATTGCCTCCTCAGAGGAGCCGCCAATATGCGGCGTGGCAAGGAAATTAGGAAGTTCTAGAAGCTCGGGATCTTCAGGCGGCTCGATATGGAAGACATCAAAGCCCGCGGCGCCAAGCCGGCCTTCCTGTAACATCGATTTCAATGCCACCTCGTCAACCAGACCGCCACGTGCCGCGTTGATCAACACGGCGTCTTTCCGCATCAGTTGCAGCCGTTCAGCGGACAGAATGTTGCGGGTCGAAGAATCGAGTGGCGTGTGAATGCTCACCACGTCGGATTGTTCAAGCAAAGTCGCTATGTCAACGGCCCGGACGTTATGGGCGGCATAGAAATCAGGAAAAGATTTGATGTCATTGGCCAACAATTTGCAGCCGAAAGGCTTTAGCAGCTTCACCACGTCTTTGCCGACATGGCCGCAGCCGATGATGCCGAATGTCTTGCCCGTCAGTTCCCGGCCGATCAATTGCTGCCAAGTGCCGGCCCGGACTTCAGCCTGTGCCGCCGGCACGTGGCGCAGCAATCCGATTGCGAAGGAGATGACCAATTCCGACACCGAGCGCCGGTTGACGCCGCCGGCCCAACCCAACTTGACGCCGCCCGCACGCATGGCGTCTAGGTCGATCATATCGAGGCCAACACCGTACTTGCCGATCACCTTAAGTTCGGGCAGCGCGGCAAAAGTTTGGTGGTCGAACACTTCAAGGCCGATAATCGCTTTATTGCAGCCTTGTAGAAACTCGATCAGACCACTCCCGCTCAGCGAGAGCCCCTCGTCATTGAACCGGGTATCGGGATAACGCTCTTGAAGTTCCCCGCACAGAACCTCGTGGCGGGAAAACGATCGCGAGGTAACGGCGACTTTCGTCACGGCCGTACCTCGGTCAAAAATTCTTCACAAAGTCTCGCAAACTTTCCGTCGGAGGCATAGTTGTCCTTGAATACACGCCCCGTTTTATCCGGCAAGATCAGTACGGCGGAGCCTTCTCCGACGTTCTTCTTATCCCTGGAGAGCGCCGTAAGGAACGGGTCCATCAGGATAGGAGTGCGCTCAAAACCCTGATAATTCGCCCGCAAGCACGGGTGCATGCGCGTGAAATGGTTTTCGGCGCCAACGCCCAGGCGCATCGCAATCCAGTTCGCTAGGTCCATGCCGATGGTAACGGCGATGCCGTGGGGAATGGCGAAGGCAGTTGCCGCCTCGATGGCATGACCGAAGGAATGGCCGTAATTAAAGATATTTCGCGATTCGCGGTCGAACTCGTCGATCTCGATGTAGCGCTGTTTAACCAATAGTGAGCGATGTATATATCTTTTCATTACAGCCGGGTCGGTGAACAACCGTTGGTAATCAGCCGCAATGGCATCGAAGCTCTCGGGGCCGTCAATCACCTGGACTTTCAGCATCTCGCCGACCCCGGAGCGAACGTCTCGTTCGTCCAGGGTTTTCAGGAACGGTGTCGAAATCACCACATGTTTGGGCGGGGTGAATGTACCGAGGATGTTCTTAGTACTGCCGCAGTTGATAGAACTTTTCGATCCAATGCAGCTGTCGGCTTGAGCTAGCAAGGTGGTGGGATAGAAATGCCATTCGACGCCTCTGAGTAGTGTCGCGGCGAGAAAGCAGGTGATGTCCTGTATAATTCCGCCGCCAATGGCAATTATTCTGTGGTCCCGGCGCAACTTGTTTTTGACTAGATGCTCAACGTAGCCAGGGAACTTCTCCAGGCTTTTGTTGTCTTCGAGCGCCTCGATCAGCAATACGGACGGATGGCCGAGTATCGCTTGCATTTGGCTCCTGTAGAGCTCTGCTACATGGGAATCGATGATGAAATGAACGCCTTCTTGGATATCTGCGTTCAGCGCCGCCAAACCATCCTGGTCAAAGGCGACGTGATAAGGCCCTTTGTGGGACTGGATATCCATGCCCTG
>CAJWVP010000103.1 GCA_913048145.1 uncultured Rhodospirillaceae bacterium | reverse complement strand
GATCAATCTCAACTACGAGGAAGGCCAGTGGGTAGGCGCCGGTGAGCCTCTTCTCTATATCGCTGGGTCGCTAGCCCAATTGGTGGATCTGGAAACAGTCTACCTACAAAAGCTAGGCGCGTGCTGCGTTGCCGCTAACAACGCTTTTTCTATGTGCGTGGAATTGCCCAACGTTGCCTTCCTAGCCATGGACGCGCGCCATTGTGCGGGCCTAGAGATGGCCGACATGATGGCCTACGCTGCCTCCGTTGGTTCGAAAGCCGCCCAGGTCCAGGTCGGCGCCAAGGGGTTCATCGGTAACGCCACCAACGCCACGGCTCATTATTTCGGGAACGAAAAAGGGCTCGGCACCATGCCGCACGCCCTGATTGGGTATGCAGGCTCAACCCTGAAGGCCGCCGAGATATTCGTCGACACCTTCCCGGGTGAACCGGTGACTGTCCTGGTCGACTATTATGGCCGGGAAGTCACCGACGCGCTGACCGTTTGTCGGCGGTTCCCTGAGTTGGCCTCGGGCAGCATGCTCAGTTTCCGCCTCGACACTCACGGCGGACGGTTCATCGAGGGCCTGGACCCGCAGGCTTCTTATGCGGTTCTGGAACGGCACGCACCGTTGGCCGTGCGCCGCTACCGTAACGAGAAGGAATTGCGCCTGCTTACGGGTACCGGCGTATCGGCAGCAGCTATTTTCCATCTTCGCCAACACCTGGATCAGGAAGGTTTCGATCGGGTAAAGATCGTCGCTTCGTCGGGCTTCGACGTCACCAAGTGCAAGGTCATGGCCGACGTGGGCGCACCCATCGACATCATCGGCACGGGGTCGTACCTGCCGGAGATCTGGACGGAAACATACGCCACGGCAGACATCGTCTCCTATAACGGGTCGCCGTCGGTTAAGGTGGGCCGCGAATTTTTGATAAGTAAAGACTGAGGACAACACCAATCATGCAGAAGATCGAACTGAGCGTGCACGAGTTCATGACCATCATGGGAACCATGGACGAAACTTACGGCGGCCGCATGAAGGCGGCCGACGAGAGCGTCTACGCACACTGGTATGCGCAATGGAAGGCCATGGACGAGCGCCTGGAAAGCCTGGGCCTCATGGAGCGAGCCGACATGCTGTTCGACGGCAAGGTTGCCATCAACGCGCTTTCGGAGGCGCATTTTCAGGAGCTCTTAAAGTCCGTGCGCGGCCAAGTGAAGTACCACGGCCAGCTCATCGCCGACGGCGACGAGGACGGCGACGAGGAAGAGCTCAACATGTGGGAAGAACGCTTGGCGGAGTTACAGGCCATGCACGATTCCGCCGGCTGGCAGAATCAGGGCTAGCGCCCCGTGGCGAAAGCCGCACCCCAGGTCGGTATCGTTAGTCTCGGCTGTCCAAAAGCCCTTGTCGACTCTGAACGTATCCTGACGAAGCTTCGTGCCGACGGCTACGCGATTTCCGGCACCTACAACGGTGCGGATGTCGTCATTGTGAACACCTGTGGGTTCCTGGACAGTGCCAAAATTGAAAGCCTGGAGGCCATCGGCGAGGCTTTAGATGAAAACGGCCGGGTCATCGTTACGGGGTGCCTAGGCGCAGATGAGAGCGTCATTCGCGACGTCCATCCGGATGTGCTCTCCGTTTCCGGTCCACACCAGTACGAAACCGTCGTTGCCGCCGTCCACGAGGCCGCGCCGCCCGTCACCAACCCGTTCCAGGATGTGGTGCCGCCGGAGGGCATTCGCCTTACTCCCCGGCATTACGCGTATCTGAAAATTTCAGAGGGCTGCAACCAGCGCTGTTCCTTCTGTATCATTCCGTCCATGCGCGGCGACCTGGTCTCGCGGCCCGCGAGCCACGTTATCGCGGAGGCGGAGCGCCTGGTCGACGCGGGCGTTCAGGAGCTGCTGATGGTGTCCCAGGATACGGGCGCCTACGGCACGGACCTGAAGTACGCGAAAAGCACCTATAAGGACTGGACCACGCCAGCCCGGATCACTGATCTCTGCCGGGTCATCGGATCGTTCGGGGCGTGGGTGCGGCTCCACTACATTTATCCCTACCCGCATATTGATAGCCTAATTCCCTTGATGGCCGAAGGCGTCATCCTGCCCTACCTGGACATTCCCTTTCAGCACGCCTCACCCACGGTCTTGAAGGCCATGCGTCGCCCCGCCCACCAAGAGACGACCCTGGGCCGCATCAAGCAGTGGCAGGCAGACTGTCCTAACCTGGCCATCCGATCCACCTTCATCGTCGGCTTCCCCGGTGAAACGGAAGAAGATTTTTCCAAACTCCTGCAGTGGTTGGAAGCGGCCGAATTGGATCGGGTCGGCTGTTTCAAATACGAGGACGTCGATGGCGCTGCGGCGAACGATCTCCCCGGCCATGTGGATGAAGAAGAGAAGGACGAACGTTGGGAACGCCTCATGGAGACCCAGCGCCGGATCAGTGCGAAGAAAATGGAGGCCCGTATCGGCCACATCTTCAACGTAATGATCGATGAAGTGGATGTGGACGGCGCCATCGGTCGGACCTATGCGGACGCACCGGAAATCGACAGCCTGGTGTACGTCGCGGGGGCGAACGATTTAACCATCGGCGAACGAATCCCGGTGCGCATCACCCACGCCAACGACTACGACCTGTTCGGCGTCGTCACCGAAGGATCATCGACGGCAGCCACAAACTGATCTCCGGCCAGGCGATCAGTATCGCCAAGGTTAAGATGTCCATGGCCAGGAACCACAGGATGCCCTTAAAGATAGTTTCCAGCGGGATGGAATCGCCCACCACGCCCTTCAGGATGTATACGTTCAGGCCGACCGGTGGCGTGATCAGGCCGATCTCCAGGAACTTCACCATAATCACCCCGAACCAGACCAGATCATAACCGAGTGCCGAAATCACCGGCGTCACCACCGGCAACGTCAGCAGCATCATGCCGATGGGATCCATAAAGGTGCCGAGTATGATGTAAATGGTCGACAGCGACACCAGGATCCAGACCGGCGCCACGTCCAGGGAGGTGGCCCACTCGGTCAACGCGCCGGCGACGCCGGTGAGTGCAATGAAGCCGACGAACAGTTTAGCCCCCAGGACCAGGGCGAAGATGCCTGACGTGGTCATGACCGTTTCGGTCAGGGCCAGCTTGAATTTTTCTGTATCCAGTCGCTTGGTTAGGAAGCCCAGCAAACATGCGCCGGCCGCGCCGACGGCGGCGGCCTCGGTGGGCGTCACGATGCCCACATAGATACCGCCCATGACAATGATGAACAGGACGATGATTGACCAGGTCCCCTTCAGGGAGAGGAACCGTTCGCGCCAGGTCACCGATTCCGCCGGCGGCGCCAGTTCGGGGCTCAGCTTCGCTCGAATCCAGACCATGGCCATGTAAATGAATGCCGACAGGACGCCAGGAATGAGGCCCGCTATGAGCAATTGCCCGACGGATTCCTCCGTGAACAGGCCATAAAGAATCATCAGAATGCTGGGCGGAATTAGGGAGCCCAGCGTGCCGCTGGCAGCGACTACGCCCGAAGCCAAACCCTTATCGTAGTTGTAACGGAGCATCTCCGGCACCGCCAATTTTCCCATGGCGGCGGCGGTGGCGAGGCTGGAGCCGCTGACCGCGGCGAACATGGCGCAGCCTGCGACGGACGCCATGGCCAACCCGCCGTAGAGCCGGGACAGCCACATGCGCGCGGTGAAGTAGAGGTCGCGTGTGAACCCAGCTTGAAAGGACACGTAGCCCATCAGCAAGAACAGCGGGATCGCAACGATAGGGAAGCTGGCGATGAAGGAATAGGGCTCGAAGGCCGCGTAGCTCCAGGCAGCCTCGAACCCGCGATCAAAATCAAACTCGCTGCCCTCCGGCCAACCGATAGCGAAGATCATGCCGAAGAAACCTACGAGGGCCATGCAGAAGGCGATGGGGATGCGGATGGCCACAAGCACCAGCATGGTAACGAGACCCAGAAGGCCGAGAGTTTCAGGATTCATGCCGGCTCCTTGGGGCTCAGAGTTCCGCGTCTATGATACGCGCCTCTTCGGACTTGGTGGCGGCGACGGAGTTACCCTTGATCAAACCATGGGCGCCAATGACAGCGTCAATCAAAAGCCGCGCGGTCAGAAGCAACAACCCGACGAAAATGGCAAAGCGGGCGGGGGACTCGGGCACCTCGAGTTGACCTTCCGAATAGGCGCCAACCTCCCAGGACTGCTGGAAATCCGTGTACACGGCGCAAGTGATGATCAGGAAGATGAAGAAGCCAACCATTACGCCGATGGTCTCCATGACCACCTTAGTCTCATTCGACATCCAATCCGTGAAAATGGTGACGAACACGTGCTGGCGGGCAGCCTGCACGGCGCCCAGCGGCAGAAAGACCAGGAACACCATCAGGTGCTCGCTGAGGATCAGGTCATCGGGGATGGGCGCGCCAAAAAAGTAGCGGCCAAATACGGAAATAGTCGTCAGGCACATCATCACCACCAGGATACCCATGGCGGCGGTTACGAACACGCGATCGAGCCAATCGAGAATATTCATGATTGAAGCCGGGGCCCCGCAACGGCGGGGCCCCATCCTCTGATGGTCACGTCCGATGTCAGCGAGCCCAGGGATAGCCCTTGGTCTTAAGCTCGTTCTGGTACTTGCGACGCGTTTCCGTGAAGGTGCCGATGATCTTCGCAGCGTCCACACCCTTGCTCTCCATCTTAGCCAGCCACTCGGTGGTGAATCGGCCAGCGGCGGCGGCCCACTTTCCCCGCTCTTTGGCGGACAACGTATGGAACTGCACCTTTTTACCGTCTATACCGGCTATCATGTCTTTCTTGGCCTGGTCGGAACCGGTGATGTAGTTCTTGGCGTACACATCGTGGAATTCATCGGAGGCCTTAACCAGTACGTCCTGCAGCTTCTTCGACATCTTATTGAAGAGCTTTAAGTTGATGCCGCCCCCGTAACCAAGAATCTGGCCCATGTCGGCTATGGTCACGTGCTTGGCCACTTCGTAGTGTTTGTAGGATTTCACGAAGGGCGTGTAGTTGATGGTCGCATCCACCGTTCCACGATCCATGGCCGCGTACAGTTCGCCAAACCCAATCTTCACGGGCACGGCGCCCAGGTCCTTGAACAGATGCGTGAAACCGCCTGAGGCGCGAATCTTCTTGCCCTTGAAGTCCGCCACGGAGGTGATCGGCTCATTCACGCCAAGGATCTGCACCGGACCCGTGGTATTGTTGAATAGGATCTTGACGTTCTTCTTCTGGGTTTCGTTGCGCAGTTCCGGCAGCTTCTGGCGCATTTCGTGCCAGGTGCGCATGCCCACCCACGCATCGCCGATTAGAAACGGCGTGTTCGAATAGTTCCAGATGGGCAGATCGGCTGGCGTATATAGGCCCATGATCGTCCCCATGTCCGCGAGACCGGAACCCACGGCCTTTAAGGTCGCCTTGCCCTTGACTAGAGATTGGCTCCAGAAAAATTTGACCTTCAGCTGACCACCGGAGCGCTTATCAAGCTCCGACGCCCACCACTTCAAAGCGGCAGCACGCGGTCCGCGCGGCGGTCCAATATCCGAATAACGAAGGTTGTAGGTTTCCGCCGAGGCGTCTTTTATTCCGGCCGGCGCCAACGCAAGGACGGCCGCTACAGTAAATCCGTATAACACATGTTTCAACATGACGCTTCTCCCCATTTGGCGACATTTTTCGCCTTTTATTAACCGCGAGGAACGACGATTTCGTACACCCATGCTCGGCGCGAAAAATTCTCAACTCGCGTCTATCATTCCCCAACTTGGGGAACTAGAGGATAATCAGTGAAGCTAGTCAATTGCTATTAATTAAACGGGCCGACGGGGAGGATTCCGACGCGTCATGCTCGCCAAAAACTAGCCCCGGTTCAGCTGCCCCGGGATCAAAATTCAATGCATCTGCCAAAATATGGAATTTCGAAGCGACCAGACCTTGGAATACTATTATTTCAGCTTCTAAACTGATCTTCTCTCGTCGTTTCCCCGCCATATGTCCACCCGTTTAGGCCTCTCGGAAGGCAGCACAAATGCTATCCGCATCCAATCCGTACTCATTATGAAGACTGAGCAAGTCCCCGCATTGGCCAAACCGGTCGACGCCCAAGGGTCGGTTGCGATGCCCATGCACCCCCGCCATCCACGACAGGGTTGCCGGATGGCCGTCCAACACCGTGACCAGCGGCGCGCCTGGCGTCAGGGCCTCAAGGAGGCTGGCGATGTGGGAATTCGGCCCGCGTGTCCGCCAGTCTTCAAACAATCGATCCGGTGATGTCACAGCTAACAATCCAGGCGCCTCACCACTGCCCGCGAGCGTGGCGTGCGCGGCTTCGGCCTCCGGCGCTATGGCACCCATGTAGACAATGCCTCCCGCATCAGCCTTAGCCGGGCGGGTCCGCCAATAGGCGCCGGCGATGACGCCGCCATTAAATTTTTCCTCCATAGTCCAATCGGGTTGCGTCAGCGGCCGGGTCGACAGGCGCAGGTACACGGCACCACCATCGTCCGCCTGCATGTAATCGAACCCCCAGCGCATGATGATGGCCAATTCCTCGGCGTAGGCCGGCTCGAAGCTGACCAGGCCCGGCTGACCAATGCCAATCAGCGGGGTCGACACAGACTGGTGGGCGCCGCCCTCCGGCGCCAGCGTGATCCCTGAGGGCGTGGCCACGACCATGAACCGCGCATCCTGGTAACAGGCATAGTTAAGGGAATCCAGACCACGCGCAATGAACGGGTCATAGAGCGTGCCCACGGGAAACAAACGCTTTCCGAAATGATGGTGGCTGAGGCCGAGCGCGCCGAGAAGTATGAATAGGTTATTCTCCGCGATGCCCAGTTCCAGGTGTTGTCCGGCGTCGGTGAATTCCCATTTCTGTGCAGACGGCACCTGTTCGGCACGGAACACGTCGGCCTTTTCATCGCGGGCGAAGATGCCACGCCGGTTCACCCAGCCGCCCAGGTTGGTGGATTGGGTGACGTCGGGCGACGTGGTAACGATCCGATCGGCTAAGTCCGTTCGAGAGCCGGCCAGGTCGTACATGATGCGCCCGAAGGCTTCCTGAGTGCTGAGCGTATCCTGATCCGGCACCGGGAGGGTATCCGGGATGTCGATGTGAGCCGCCGACATCTGGCGCGATTCGGGCGGCCGGTTGAACGGCACGGCATCGACAAACGCTCTGAGCGCTTCAGCCCGCTCTTTCATGCCGGCGAACGGCTCCCACTCGTCGCCGTCGGCAATACCTAGCCCGGCCTGATAACCCGCCATCTGATCGGGGGTCATGATGCCGGCATGATTGTCCTTGTGGCCCTGCAATGGCAAACCCCACCCCTTTACCGTGTAGGCGATGAAGCAGGTCGGCCGGTCGTCCTTAGCGGCCGTGGCGAAGGCATCCAGGACCGTCTCCAGACAATGACCGCCCAAATTCGTCATTAACGCCTGCAGATCGTCATCCGTGCACTCACCAATCAGCGCGGCCGCAGCCGAATCGTCGGCCAGGTCCCCCATCAAATGCTCGCGCCAGGCCGCGCCGCCTTGAAAGGTCAGCGCCGAATAGAGATCGTTCGGGCAATCGTTGATCCATTTTTTGAGCGCCTTGCCGCCCGGTCGCTTGAAGGCCGCCATCATGCGCTTGCCGTACTTAAGGTTCAGGACCCGCCATCCGGTCGTTCGGAACAAGCGGTCGATCAGGCGAAAAAGATGATCGGTGACCACCCCGTCGAGGCTTTGGCGATTGTAGTCGATGATCCACCAGCAATTGCGAAGATCATGCTTCCAGCCCTCCCACAGGGCCTCGTACATATTGCCCTCGTCCATCTCGGCGTCGCCAACTACGGCGATCATCCGTCTCGGTTCCTCGCGGCGAAGGTCATCATGGTGGCGGCGCAGGTAGTCTTGAACGATGGAAGAGAAAGCGGTCATGGCCGGCCCCAGCCCTACCGAGCCGGTTGAGAAATCCACGTCGTCCGCGTCCTTGGTGCGCGACGGATAGCTTTGCGCACCTCCTTTAGCGCGGAAGTTTTCCAGGTTCTCCCGGCTTTGGTGGCCCATCAGGTATTGGATGGCATGGAACACGGGGCTGGCATGCGGCTTAACGGCAACCCGGTCCTGCGGCCGCAGCGCATGGAAATAGAGCGCCGTCATCAGCGTCACCGCCGACGCGCAGGACGCCTGATGGCCTCCAACCTTCAAACCGTCCACGTGTTCGCGGATGTGATTGGCATGGTGAATAGTCCAGCTGGACAGCCATCGAACCCGGTTCTCCAGATCCTGCAGACAGCGTAACGCGCCGTCGCCAACGTCATGGGGGATGGCTTCGGGGATGGCTGGTTCATCGCGGGGAGCCATGGCAAATCTCCTGATAGAAAGGGCGTCACGAACCTTATTATAACTAAAAAAGGATGGCAGTTCCTTGCGATTCGGGTCTTGAAAGCGTAATTCTTCGCAATTAAATATAAAATTATTTATTATTTGAGGCATAAAATGTTTAAATCAGAACTAGATGAGATAGATTCAAAAATCCTCGCGGAGCTCCAAGCAAACGCCCGTCTGCGCAATGTGGAGTTGGCGGAGAAAGTTGGCCTGTCGGCATCACCGTGCCTGCGCCGCGTGCGCCGGCTTGAAGAATTGGGGATCATCAAGGGTTATGCGACACTGGTAGACCAGCAAGCGGTCAACCTGCCAGTCAGTGTCTTCATTCAAGTCACATTGGAGAAACAAATCGAACCGGCCCTAGAGCTTTTCGAGCGCCAGATCCGGGAATGGCCGGAGGTCATGGAATGCTATCTGATGACCGGCGACGCT
>CAJWVP010000102.1 GCA_913048145.1 uncultured Rhodospirillaceae bacterium | reverse complement strand
TTTTTGCGGCTTCTTCTGGGTCATCCGTCGCGACGGCCGCCACGGTCGGCACGGTCGCCTACCCTGAAATCGAAAAGCGGAACTACAATGAACGCTTGTTCCTGGGATCGCTCGCGGCAGGCGGCACGCTGGGTATTCTGGTGCCGCCGTCCATTAACCTGATCATTTATGGGCTGTTGACCGATACCTCCGTGCCGGAGCTCTATCTGGCCGGCATTTTCCCCGGCATAGCGTTGGCATTGCTATTCATGGGGGTGATCGCGGTAGCCTGCCTGTGGCGGCCGAGTTTCGATGGTGACAGGGTGGAGACCACCTGGGAATCGCGGATCAAGGTGCTACCAGATCTGTTGCCGCCCGTATTGCTCTTTATGGCCGTGGTCGGCTCTATCTACGCCGGGATCGCGACCCCAACGGAGGCCGCCTCCATCGGGGTTTGCTTCGCGTTGTTCATTGCGGCCTGGAACAAGGCCCTAAACCTCGAGATGCTGAAGGAAGCCTTTGAGGGCACCATGCGATCGACGGCGATGATCATGCTGATCATTCTTGCGGCCGTGTTTTTGAATTTCGTGCTTGGCTTCATGGGGGTCACACAGGCTATCCTGGAGGGTATCAAGGAACTGGGCTGGACGCCCATGCAGACGATGATTGTGATCATCTGCTTTTATCTGCTGTTGGGCATGTTCATGGAGACGCTCTCGATGATGTTGACCACGATCCCTGTGGTGTTCCCAATCATCGTTTACCTGGGCTTCGATCCCGTATGGTTCGGGATCATGATCACAGTATTAATGGAAGCCGCGCTGATTACGCCGCCCATCGGCATCAACCTTTACGTGGTGCATGGAATTCGGGCGCGCGGTGGCAATTTCAATGACGTAAGTTATGGTGCCGTGCCGTTCTTGTTCGGCATGTTCTTCCTGATCGCGTTCCTGTTATTCTTCCCGGACCTGGCGCTTTGGTTGCCACAGCTCGTCTACCACTGAGGACTGAAACGTGGTGGATATCGATACTGGTTTGAACGTCTGGCAGATGACGTCGAACCACAACCGGATGATCGAACTGCAAAAGGACACGTCGCCCGCCAAGGACGGTCTGGTGGAGGTCGCCTACTTCGGCTCTTCGGCCTTTAAGATCACTTCGCCGAAGGGTGTGTCGGTGATGATCGATCCATGGCGCAACCACCCGTCGCGTAAATGGGACTGGTACTTCCACGACTTTCCAATCACGGAAGTGGACATCGGTGCTTCGACCCACGCGCACTTCGACCATGATGCCCTGCACCGTCTGGATGCCCACGTGCTACTTGACCGCTTGATCGGTCAGTACAAGTTTGGGGACATGACAATCACCGGCTACGCGGACAAGCATGCGATCGACACAAGCTGCGCGATCTATGACTTCAAGAAGATCCACAAGCTCTTCCACGGCGTCGACGTGGAGCCGCCGGATAATCCCCGTTCCTGGGACCATTGCCTGATCGTGTTGGAGACCGGCGGCATTAAGATCGTCCATTGGGGCGACAACCGCCACGACCCGCCCGAAGACATCTGGAAGGCCCTGGGCCACATCGACATCGCCCTCCTGCCCATCGACGCTTCCCAGCACGTCATGGGGCATATCCATACAGCGCACATCATCGAGACTCTGAAGCCCCGGGTCATCATTCCGCACCACTACTACATCTGGGACGTTGTACAGCGCCAGAGCACGTTGCAGACTTGCGAGGCATGGGTCGAGGCCTACGACGAGAAGGAGACGCTTTTAACACCGACCAAGGTTTACGACCTTAAGGGGTTGGAGGGCCTAGAGCGGGTCGTCCACTTCTTCGGGGATAATGTGGCGTTTGATAAGGAAATTTGGTTGAAGGAAGGCTGCTAGGCCTTAATCTTTCAACTTTGCATCAAGCTGCGCCGGCAAGTCGGTGATAAGCATGCTTCCAGGCGTGTGGGTGATGCAGATTTCTGGCTTTGCCATGCGGATCGCATTCTGCGGCGTCACGCCGCACGCCCAAAATACAGGCATTTGATTGTCCGGTATCTCCTGCGGGTCGCCCCAATCGGGCTTGGAGATGTCGTTGATACCGATCTGTGCAGGATCACCCAAATGGATGGGAGAGCCGTGCGTGTGTGGAAACCGTGATGTGACCTCGACGGCACGGATTGCATTCCGGGCGGTCATCGGGCGCATTGAGACTACGGTGCCGCCGCTGAACGGACCGGCCGGCGTCGTCATCATCTCGGTGACGTACATGGAGACGGTCAGGTTCCGGTCCCAATGCTGCAAAGGCACGCCCTCGTTCACGAGCGCCTGCTCGAAGGAAAACGAACACCCGATGATGAAGGCGACGAAATCGTCGCGCCAGAGATCCTTAATATCGGGAACCGTCTCGGTCAGTTCACCATTCCGATAGACATTGTAGCTTGGAATATCCGTGCGGATATCGATGTCGTGACCCAGCGTCGGCAGCATAGGATCGCCCGTCTCCGAAACCCCGACCAAGGGGCACGGCTTTGGATTGCGCTGGCAGAAACGTAGAAAATCGACGGCTAGATCGGCCGAAAGGATGGCCAGGTTACCCTGTACATAGTTGGTACCAAGCCCACTAGTTTCGCCGGTGATCTTGCCGGCCCGGATGGCGGCGCGCACGGCGCGCGGGTCGGTACGGTCGAAATCCGCGTCGGTGGCGTACATCTGGTTCATGGCCGGGCACTTCCCAAAGCTTGAAAACGGAGAGTCTACGGAGCGTCGGCGTTCCGGTCAACGGCAGCGCCGGTCAATGAAATTCTTCACCAGCGACGCGCTCTCAAGGGCATGAGAGAACGCGATACCGTGCCTGGCGGCCTCAAAGATATGCAACTCCGATTGCGCGATAAGTTTGTGCGCGCCTTCCGGTACTTCGACGGGTAGGAACGGACTTGAGTCCGGATGCAGGATGAGCGTCGGCACGCCAATCTCTGCGAGTGCGTTAGTGATTTTCACGCCCATCAGCATCTCCACTAGGCCGACGGTGACGACCGGCGATGTGTTCCTCTGCACCTGTTCGAACCAGTTCCATTGGGCATCCGTGATGACGCCCGGATTGAACCTGTGATCCATCATCTGATTTGACCATGCGGTCATTCCTGTGGTTTCAAGTTCGGCGCGCCAACGATCGACCTCGCGGATATAGGCGCCTTCGTGGCCAGCGCAAATCGGGGTGATCGACAGCAGCCTTTCGGAATGGGCGATGGCGGTCGCGTACGTGGCCGTGCCACCCAGTGATTCGCCGATCATGTGGAACCGGTCTGCACCTACTGCGTCGGCGACGGCAATGACGTCGCTGACGAGATCGTCAATGGACCAATCCGCCTCCGGCCCCGGCGCCGATGAGCCGCCGTAGCCCCGCACGTCCATGCGGACCAAGCGAAAGGTATCTGCCAGCGCCGGCACCCACTCCGACCAAATCCTATGATCGGTGCCGATACCATGGTGGAAGAGGACGGTTTCCGGCGCGGTCTGCCATGGCGGCGTCAGGTCGTCGATGGTGTAATGGAGGTTGGCGCCACCGCGCTTCGTCGTCGGCATATTCAGAGCTTCTCATAAATGCTGTAGAGGATCGGCTCTTCCTTCTGAGGGCGCTGGCTTATCGCCCCGGCTGGGCGCGTTGCGAAATCCGCAGCGAAATCGCCACCTGGCCCGCCTTCTTCGTAATTGGCAAAGAATTCCAGCACAAAGGCAGAGACGTAAGCAGTGTCGTCTTCAACAAACTCGATGCCGTCGGCCAGATCCGAGTTGTCGTGGGGCACTTTTAAAAGCGGCGGATAAAGATGTTCGTTCGTCAGCGTCTCAATGAGCTCAACCATGCGGTCCATTCTCCGATCTGGAATTAGTATAGACCGCAACAAAGTTGAGCCACAGGGGGGTCGGTTTTCGAGAACACCGTTTAAATGTGGAGCGGCCGTGCCTTGGCGATGCGGTCAAACTCCATCAGCGTTTCTATGACGCCTGAAATCTCATCTAGCGGGATCATGTTGGGCCCGTCGGACGGCGCGTTGTCCGGGTCCTGATGGGTTTCCATGAAGACCGCAGCGACGCCGATGGATACGGCGGCACGCGCTAACACGGGAGCGAACTCTCGCTGGCCGCCCGACATGGTCCCCTGCCCGCCCGGCTGTTGCACGGAATGGGTGGCATCGAAAACGACTGGACAGCCGGTGTTGGCCAATATCGGTAGACCGCGCATGTCGGTGACCAAGGTGTTGTAGCCAAAGCTGGTGCCGCGTTCGCAGAGCATGACATCGGCGTTGCCGATGTCTTTGATCTTGTTCACGACATTGGCCATGTCCCAAGGCGCGAGGAACTGGCCTTTCTTGACGTTGATTGGTTTTCCCGTCTCACCGGCGGCCACAAGAAGGTCCGTCTGGCGGCACAGGAACGCCGGAATTTGTAGGACATCGACAGCCGCGGCGGCCGGCGCGCACTGTCTGGCGTCGTGCACGTCCGTAAGCGTCGCGAGGCCCGTCGTCTCCTTGATCTCGGCGAACACGGCTGCGGCGGCCTCCAGGCCCAGGCCACGCGCGCTCGATACGCTGGTCCGGTTCGCTTTGTCGAAGGAGGTCTTGTAGATGATACCGATACCGAGGGTCTTTCCGATTTCCGCCAGCGCGCCCGACATGTCCTGGGCATGCTGGCGGCTTTCCATTTGGCACGGCCCCGCGATGATGGTCAGCGGTTTGTCGTTGGCGATCTCCAGATCGCCCACCTTGACGGAATGGGCTTGGGCCATACTGGCCTCCTACATGAGCCGTGATTGATCCACGGCCGCGCTGATGAACGACGTGAACAAGGGATGAGGATCAAAGGGCTTTGATTTCAGTTCCGGATGGAACTGTACGCCGATAAACCACGGATGGTGATCCAGTTCAACGATCTCCGGCAGTACGCCGTCGGGCGACTTGGCCGAGAACACCATGCCGTGCTTCGCAAGGTCGTCTTCATAGGCTAGGTTGACCTCATAACGGTGACGATGGCGCTCACTGATGCCGTCCGAACTGTAAATTTGACGGATGCGGCTGTCACCCGTGAGGTTTGCGTCATAGGCCCCCAGCCGCATGCTTCCGCCCATGTCGCTGTCTTCGCTGCGGGTCTCGACTACGCCGTCGCGGTCCCATTCCGTTAACAGCCCGACGATGGGGTTCTGACACTGGCCGAATTCCGTTGACCCCGCGCCTTGGATACCAGCCAGGTTGCGCGCTGCCTCGACCACCGCCATTTGCATGCCGAGACAGATGCCGAAGTACGGTACGCGATGTTCGCGCGCGAAGGTGGCCGCCGCGATCTTACCCTCGACGCCGCGCTCTCCGAAACCGCCCGGCACGAGAATGCCGTGGACGCCGTTCAGGTGATGCAAGGTGTCGTCGCGTTCGAAAATCTCAGAATCGATCCAATTCATCTTCACTTTGACGTTGTTTGCGATGCCGCCGTGGTCCAAGGCTTCCGACAGGGATTTGTAGGCGTCCAACAGGCCCGTGTACTTGCCGACGATGGCGATGGAAACTTCGCCCTCGGGTTTCAGTACGCGATCGAGGATCGTGTTCCATCGGCTCAGGTCTGGCGGCGGCACGTCCAGGCGAAAATGCCGGCAAACCTGATCATCCAGGCCCTCTTCGTGATAGCTGATCGGGACCTGATAGATGGACGGTACGTCTAAGGCGGTAATAACCGCGCCTTCCTGGATGTTACAGAATAGTGCGATCTTGCGTTTCTCACCGGGCGGAATCTCCCGGTCCGCACGGCAAAGCAGAACATCGGGCTGAATCCCGACGCTCAACATTTCCTTCACAGAGTGCTGCGTAGGCTTGGTTTTCAGTTCACCCGCCGTTGGAATGTAGGGCAATAGGGTCAGGTGCATGTACATCGTACGGTCGCGACCGAGGTCGTTGCGCAACTGCCGGATGGCCTCCAGGAACGGTAGGCCCTCGATGTCGCCGACCGTGCCGCCGATCTCGCACAGAACGAAATCCTCGTCCGTCAGGTCGCTGATGACGAATTCCTTGATGGCGTCGGTGACGTGGGGAATGACCTGGATGGTCGCGCCCAGATAATCGCCGCGGCGTTCTTTGGCAATCACGTCGGAATAGATGCGTCCGGTCGTTACGTTGTCGCTCTGACGCGCCGCGACGCCTGTGAAACGCTCGTAATGGCCGAGGTCCAAATCCGTTTCGGCGCCGTCGTCGGTGACAAACACTTCGCCATGCTGATACGGGCTCATGGTGCCTGGGTCAACGTTGAGATACGGATCCAGTTTGCGCAACCGAACCTTAAAACCACGGGCTTGCAACAAGGCGCCCAAAGCCGCCGATGCCAAGCCTTTTCCAAGAGAGGAAACCACGCCGCCGGTGATGAAGATGAACCGCGTCATGGGCTTTAACAATATAGGAAAATACGCGCCTGCCAAAAGAAAAGGGGCGGAGAGGTTTCTGCCTCGTCGGATCTGGGTTTAAGCCCTTGTGAAGTCGAGAATTTTATCAATTTCCACTCGGAACCTGCGGGGTTGTCGGGGCTGCGGGAATTGCCGGCGTTGCCGGGGCTTGGTCGAGAATTGAAGTCGATTCGCGCCCAGAGCCACTGAGGATCGCCAGCACGAAACTGGTTAGGAAAAAGCACGTCGCCAGAATCGCCGTAGTCCGGGTTAGCAGGTCGCCGGCCGCGCGGCCGCTCATGAAGCCGCCCATGCCGCCCGAGCCGCCCGAGCCGCTACCACCCATGCCGAGAGCGCCCCCTTCACTTTTCTGTAATAAAATTGCCCCGACCAGGCCGATGGCAATCAACAGGTGGATAACAAGAATAACGGATTCCATAATCCTTCCCTCCGTGGCGGGCGCTAATGTTCGAAAATTAAATAAGACGGCGGTTTTATACTTCAAGGCAACCGATGGAAAGGATTTGTTTGGCCATGGCGCGGGGCGGATCGCCCGGTCCTGGCCTCGACCATCAGCCCGTCCGCGAACAGCCGGGTGTTCTGCCCGTTGGTTAAGTCAAAAAAAGCGCACCCGGTAAACGAATTTCCGCATCTAAAAGCCTGACGAGACGGCCTTTCGCCACCAGATTACCGACAAAGCTATGCCACCCCAGAATACGTCTCTTTCCGTACAGTGCCATCTGGATACCCTCAAGATATGTGATGGATTTGTACCTGTGTACAGCTGATGCAGTGGCTCACATGACGCAACTAGTTGGCCCAATTCACCCACTGATGCCCGGGGGATGCCGCGGGCGTCGAGCAATTGATGGCGTACAAACCGCGAGCACGTTGCACGGGAATGGCGTTCAAGCTGCTTTGCCGCGACGAGTTGAAGACGCCGAACCGATGGCGCATCAGGACCGCCTAAGCTGCCTCGGCGATGGCCCAGAAATCAGCCACGGACAGGCTGGCGCCACCAATGAGGCCGCCGTCTACGTCCGGCAGGATCATCAATTCCGTCACGTTCCCTGGCTTCATGGAGCCGCCGTATAGGATGCGCATCTTGTCCCCTTCGTTTGCTCCCAGTTTGCTTTTTAGCAACTTGCGGATGGCCGCGTGAACCTTTTGCGCCTGGGCCGGCGTGGCCACTTGGCCAGTGCCAATAGCCCAAACGGGTTCGTAGGCGATCACAGTATTCGCGGCGGTCGCGCCGGCGGGTAAGGAACCCCGCAATTGGCGGCGATTGACGTTCAGGGTTTGACCGGCCTTGCGCTCTTTCAACGTCTCACCGATGCAGACGATGACCTTGAGCCCGGCCGCTAGCGCTGCCTCCGCCTTGGCTTTGACCTGTTTGTCCGTTTCGCTGTGATCGGTGCGGCGTTCCGAATGTCCGACGATAACGTAACCGCACCCCATGTTCTTCAGGAGTGGCGCGCTGATGTCACCCGTGTGAGCGCCGTGCTCCGCCGCGTGACAATCCTGCGCGCCTATCTTGACGCCGGAGCCTTTCACAGCGTCGACGCAGAACCCCAGCAACGGCGCCGGTGGACAAATTAGCATTTCGAATGCAGGGCGTTTGGTCTTGGCCATGCGTTTCGCCAACCCGCCGGCCAGGGCGCGGGCGTCTTTCTTGAGGCCGTTCATTTTCCAGTTGCCGGCAATAAGAGGTTTGCGCTTTGCGGCCATTGGTGTTCTCCGTGAATGATCTGCCCGCAGGAATACGGTGGACGATCTGTTTGTCGGTGACCGAAGCCCGCCTGTCAACTCGCACTCTAAGGTGCGATGGAGGCCATGGTCTGAACCACCCGACCCAAAGCCCCGTTTTCGTCGTAAAGCGGCGCCTGCGTAATGCCGGCGCCGCGTTCATCGATGATTGATGGGGCGTGGAACGCGAACCAAGCGCCGATGGGCGGTCGTAGGAACTGGATGATCGTATCCGTGTTCAGCATCTCGAAACGGATCTTGTTGTCCCATTCAGCGGACCCCGAAAGGCGCATTCGGCCGGCTACGATGGTGGCCAGATCGCAAATGGCGGCGCAGCGTTGTGCTGGGCTGGTGGTGAGACCGGTGATCAATTCGCCGGACCAAGTGAACCACCCGGTCGGCCCGCTCTTGTCCGCGCCGTGGCGCATTTCGATGTTCAGATGAAATCCTGGTGGGCCCTCCCGACGGCGGACCTCGGAAATGAGATCTGCCCTGTCGGTGGCACCAAGTGGCGGAATGGGCGCCGCGGCGTGCGGAAATAGCGGTTCGTGATCTTCACGGTCTTGCAACAATTGCGCACGAGCTATGGCAACTGGCATGCCGTCTGATTCGCGCTCAAGTGCGGCGTCCACGACAGCAAGCCGCCGGCCTTCACGGAGAATTTTCGTAGTAAGGCGAAGCGGTTCGCGGGGAACC
>CAJWVP010000101.1 GCA_913048145.1 uncultured Rhodospirillaceae bacterium | reverse complement strand
CCGCATCGTCAAGCAGCTGGACGCGGCGGCGGAGAAAATCACTAAGCAGCTTGTCGCCTAATCGGTTATTCCCCTCCCCAAGACGATTGAGGGCGGGCTCGATTGCCCTGTTGTGCCTCCCCCACTGGCAGCGTTTTCGTCGAAAATGTTGGAGACAGTCTCAAGTGCTCTGGGGACGAATGGGTCGGCAACGGCGCGGGTCTCACGTGCTCGTACCTGCGATATATCCTCCTGGGGTTAATACGAACCTAAGCCGTGACGTTAAGTCATGGCATGTTTGGATTATGGCTGTAGTGCATCTTGAGAGGGTAAGTATAGCGGATAACTTATCGAGAGATGTCCCGGTCTTGCGTCTCACTAAGGGGGCCGGTTGCTTCGTTGCTACGGCTGGTTCAAAGTCCTCATTAGGATCAGGAGGTCGATACGACGATGCAAATCCTCAGTCTCGCCTGTTGGAATTATGACCGCTGTGAGCCGCTGATCGACGGGCGGGTGGCCATCGACGGGGTTCAACTCCAGCCCAACGTCATCTATCCTACCGAAATCTTCGCCCGAGCCTTCACCGAAGCCTCCTTCGATATCTGTGAGCTGTCGGCCAGCAGCTACGTTATGCAGGTGGCGCAGGGGCAATGCGAATACGCGGCCATCCCGGTGTTCGTTTCGCGGGCCTTTCGGCACGGCGGGTTCTATGTGCGTGCCGATGCGGGCATTGCTTCGCCAAAGGACCTGGAGGGCCGGGTGATCGGCGTCCCCGAATACCAGATGACCATGGCGCTCTGGGCCCGGGGCATTCTGCAGGACGACTACGGGGTCGATTGCCGCACCTTCAAGACGCGCACTGGAGGCACGAACAAGGCCGGACGCAAGGAGCGCCTGCCGTTGGTCTTGCCAGACGACATGGATGTGCGGCCTATCGACGACGCCGAGACCTTGAACGATCTCATGCTGGCCGGCGCGCTGGACGCCATGATTTCGCCTATGACGCCGCAGGCCTTCACGGATGGTGATTCGCGGATCCGTCGTCTGTTCGCCGACCCGACGGCTGAAGAGCGAGCCTATTTTCAACGTTCTGGTCTGTTCCCGATCATGCATGTGATCGGCATTCGCCGCCGGCTGGTGGACGCGAACCCCAAATTGGCCGTTGACGTGTTCAAGGCGTTTGTGGCCGCCCGGCGGATCGCCATGGACCGCCTCGAGGAAACGGCGACTGCCTCGGCGAACCGGCTTCACCTTCCGTGGGTGGCCGCTGAATGGGAGGCGACCCGGGCTCTTATGGGGAACGACTATTGGCCCTACGGCGTGGCGGAGAACGCCGCTGATCTGGAGGCCCTATGCCGGTATTCTTATGAACAGCACCTAGCGCCCAGGCACCTGGATGTGGGAGAGTTGTTCGTTCCTGCGACCGTGGACTTGCCCGGGCGCTAACGGGGGCCTAGCGGGGCAATTCGCATCCCAAGCCCTTGGCGCTTGCGGTGTCGAAGGCGAGGCTTGCGAGGGCCAGATCGCCGATTGCCATGCCGCGAAAAGCGAAGGCTACGCGCTCCTTTGTCAGGGTCGAGCTGTTGACGCGACCAGACACTAGGTCCTGAAGATCGCCAGTCACTCGGGCTGGGGGGACCATAGGCTTCGACATGGTTGCTTCCTGGGCCCGGTCATCGATGATGATGCGGTGGATGGCGTCCAGGCTATCGGGGAGCCACGTCCGGGCGAGGTCAACCATTGCTACGAAGGCACCGGGCTTCAAATCTCGGGCATCCATGAATGGCATCATGCCTGGGTAGCCGGGCACCGTGGTGATCACCACGTCCGCATCAGCAATTACAGCTCTGCCGTCACCGGCGGCCGTGGCGCTCAGACCGCGCGTCGACGCCCGTACTAAAAGTGCATCGCGATTCTTCTTACCGCGACCCAGGGCGCGGATCTCTGTCAGTGGATACAGATCGGCGAAAATATCCAGGTGGCTGCGCGCCTGCACGCCGCAACCGATGAAGGCGATGACCTCAGATTGGGGATTGGCCATGAACCTGGCGGCGAGTGCGCTAAGGGCCGCCGTGCGTTGCCCGGTAATCCAGTCGCCGTCCATGACCGCCACGGGATGCCCGGTAGCCGCGTCGAACAGCGTGATCAGCGATCCTATGGATTCCAGACCGTGTTCCGAGTTGTTTTCGCTGAGGCCAAGCGACTTCACGGCCATGTAGCCTGGCGGGTCTGCAGAGGCCAGGGTGGACATGTAGAAACGGTCGTCGT
Organism: uncultured Rhodospirillaceae bacterium; assembly: GCA_913048145.1. Taxonomy (GTDB): domain Bacteria; phylum Pseudomonadota; class Alphaproteobacteria; order Rhodospirillales; family Casp-alpha2; genus UBA3470. The sequence continues at coordinate 6,607 of CAJWVP010000101.1, read as the reverse complement.
CGGGCTTGATAGAGCTTTTTGGGGCGGCCTGAACCCGGCCGGCCTCGCGGCCCTCGCACATGGCCTGGATGGCGTCGACCATATCCAGGGACTTGAGGCCCAGTTTTTCCATATCCTGCCGGGAAAGGTAGGTGAGGGTGTTGAAAGGCATGGACGGGGCTCTGAAAATCATCTCAAGCGCCACACGCTACTCCTCGGGCAGCCATGGAACAAGCTGTTGAGCACGATCTGCTGCGATCGCTAATTTTAATTTCTTGTTTTCAGGTCTTTCACCACCGGCCAAACATCCCATATTATTGAGGAGGCAGGAGACATTCTGCCATCGCACCAGCAGACCTTACCCTGAAGCTAATGGGATGAGATGACCGAACTGAATAACCCACCGAATACGCCGGTCCGCATCGACGATGACGGGGATACGGGACTTGCCCTGAAAACTCGGACACGGACCAAGAAGCCGTCCATGTACAAGGTGCTGATGCTGAACGACGACTACACGCCTATGGAGTTCGTTGTCTATGTACTGCAACGCTTTTTCACTATGCCCGATGAACGGGCTAGGCAGATTATGTTGCATGTGCATCAACGCGGCGTCGGAGTTTGTGGCGTTTACACTTACGAAGTGGCCGAAACGAAAGTCAACCAGGTGATGGATCTGGCCCGCGAGAACCAACACCCCCTTCAGTGCACCATCGAAAAGGATGGTGACGATGACGGAGACAAATAAGCATGCTGTCGCGAAACCTTGAACAAACCCTGCATCGGGCCCTGGCCCATGCCACCGAGCGCAGCCACGAATACGCGACCTTGGAACATCTGCTTCTGTCCCTCACGGACGATCAGGATGGGGTCGCCGTTATGAAGGCCTGCGGCGTCGACTTGGAGCGTCTGGTGGCGGAATTGTTAGAGTTCGTGGACCAGGACCTAGATGATATGCGCAGCGAGCAGGGCGGCGAGCCGAAGCCCACGGCGGGTTTCCAACGGGTCATCCAGCGCGCCGTGATCCATGTGCAATCTTCGGGTCGTGAAGAGGTGACTGGCGCGAACGTTTTGGTAGCCCTATTCTCCGAGCGGGAGTCGCACGCGGTCTACTTCCTGCAAATGCAGGACATGTCGCGCCTCGATGCAGTCAACTATATCTCCCACGGCATCGCCAAGGTACCTGGCCAGTTCGAAAGCCGTGTTGTCTTCGGTGCCGACGAAGAGGCGGCCGAGGAAAAGGTCGTGGAGAAGGGCCAGGAGGCCTTGGACGCCTATTGCGTCAATCTCAACCGTAAGGCCGACGAGGGTCGCATCGACCCGTTAATTGGTCGCACGGAAGAGATTGATCGTACCATTCAGATTCTCTGCCGGCGAAATAAGAACAACCCGCTCTACGTGGGTGACCCGGGCGTAGGCAAAACCGCTATCGCGGAAGGCCTAGCGAAGCGTATCATTGACGGCGAGGTGCCTGAGGTTCTGGAGAATTGCACTATCTTCGCCCTCGACATGGGCGCGTTGTTGGCCGGCACCCGCTATCGGGGTGATTTCGAGGAACGCCTGAAGGCGGTCATGGTCGAACTGGAAAATACCGAAGGTGCGGTCCTGTTCATCGACGAGATTCACACGGTGATCGGCGCCGGCGCCACGTCCGGCGGATCCATGGACGCGTCGAATATCCTCAAGCCCGCGCTTCAGGGCGGCACACTGAAGTGCATGGGCTCCACCACCTACAAGGAATACCGTAATTACTTCGAAAAGGATCGGGCCCTCGTGCGTCGGTTCCAGAAAATCGATGTGTACGAACCGTCCATTGAGGACACAATCAAAATTTTAAAGGGTCTGAAACCCTACTTCGAGGAGCACCATCACGTCCGCTACACGGCGGAAGCCTTGAAGACCGCTGTGGAGCTGGCAGCGCGGTACATCAATGACCGCAAGCTCCCGGACAAGGCGTTGGACGTTATCGACGAGGTCGGCGCCTCACGCATGCTGGTGCCGGAAAGCAAACGCAAGAAGACAATCACCGTGAAGGATGTGGAGGAGGTGGTCGCTATGATCGCCCGCATTCCCCCGAAATCTGTCTCCACCGACGATCGGAAGGCACTTGCTAACCTGGAACGCGATCTGAAGACCGTCGTGTTCGGTCAGGACAGTGCCATCGAAGCGATAGCCAGCGCTATCAAGCTGGCCCGGGCCGGCCTGCGCGAGCCGGAAAAGCCGGTTGGGTCGTACCTGTTCTCTGGCCCCACGGGCGTAGGTAAGACTGAGGTGGCCCGCCAGCTCGCCCACATCATGGGCGTGGAGTTGGTCCGCTTCGACATGTCCGAGTACATGGAACGCCATTCCATCTCGCGGCTTATCGGTGCGCCGCCAGGCTACGTAGGTTTCGACCAGGGCGGTCTGTTAACCGATGCCGTCGATCACCAGCCCCATTCGGTGTTGCTGTTAGATGAGATCGAGAAGGCGCACCCGGACCTTTTCAATATCCTTCTCCAGGTTATGGACCACGGCAAGCTCACTGACCACAACGGCAAGAGCGTCGACTTCCGTAATGTCATCCTGATTATGACCACCAACGCGGGCGCCGCCGATATGGCCAAGCCGCCCATCGGCTTCGAACGCGAACAGCGCATCGGCGACGACGCCGAAGCGATTGAGAAGCTGTTCACGCCGGAATTCCGCAACCGCCTCGACTCGGTCATTGGGTTCGCGGCGCTGTCGCCGGAAGTGGTGTCCAAGGTTGTCGACAAGTTCGTAATGGAACTGGAATTCCAGTTGGACGACCGCAACGTGATGATCGAACTGACCGAAAGCGCGCGGGAATGGTTGGCCAATAGGGGATACGATCAGAAATTCGGTGCCCGCCCGCTGGGTCGGGTTATCCAGGAACACATTAAGAAGCCGCTGGCCGAAGAGCTTTTGTTTGGCAAATTAGCCAAGGGCGGCGTCGTGGTCGTTAAGATCAAAAACGGCAAACCCGTTTTCGATTATCCGGAAGGCACCAATCTTCCGGCTAAACGCAAGAAGGGCAAACCGCGAACCAAGCGTGACCGCGACGATAAGGTGCCGGCATTTGTAGAATAGGGCAGGGTCGCCGGACAGTTGGAGCCTTACCCAGTCTTCCATCCTAGATTAATTTGAGGACTGGATGTTAGTTCTCTTGTATTCAAGCCGACGCTCAATCACCATCGCAAAAAATAAATAACAAGGGAGCACCCATGAGTGAAGTTCGCGATAGTGCCATCGATCAAAATTTTGATCAGCTTGTCGAAAAACGCTCATTCGGGAAGCGTTTGATGAGCTTGATTCGCCGCCAGCCCTTGGGGGCCACTGGCGCTGTCACCATAATCTTGCTGGTCTTTTGCGCTGTCTTCGCCGACTTCATCTCGTTCTATGATCCGGAGAACGCCAATTTTGACCACATGTTCATCGCGCCGAGCAGCGAGTACATTCTCGGCACGGATCAGTTTGGCCGCGACATCTGGTCGCGACTAGCCTACGGGGCGCGTACGGCGTTGTTCGTTGGCGTGATAGCGGGCTTCCTGGGGGCCACCATCGGCCTAATTTTGGGTGTTACCAGCGCTTATTACGGTGGCTGGTTTGATCTTTGCGTGCAGCGGGTCATCGATGTGATGTTGGCCTTCCCCTTGGTGATCCTGGCGCTCGCCATCGTTGCCATGCTGGGTACGGGGCTCCAGAACGTGATCTTGGCCATCGTGATTGTCAAAATATCACTCTGTGCGCGGGTGGTGCGTTCGAATGCCCTGGCCATTCGAGAGATTCCTTACGTGGACGCGGCCCGGGCCATGGCCTTCAGCGATGCGCGCATAGTGCTTCGGCATATGGTGCCCAACGTCATGGCACCCTACCTAATCATCCTGACTTTCTATATCGGTGATGCGATCTTATTGGAAGCGTCGCTGAGCTACCTGGGCTTGGGCCTGCAGGAGCCAACCCCGTCGTGGGGCCTAATGCTGCAGGGCGGTGCCGAGGAGTTTGCCGAGAGCGCGCCATGGCTCGCTATCTGGCCCGGTGTTGCCATCAGCCTGGCTGTGTTCGGCTTCAACATCTTCGGCGATGCCCTTCGCGATTTGTTGGATCCAAAACTTCGGATGCGGTGAGGCTATCCTGACCGGATTTGCTGTTTTAGCCGGTTTTGAACCCGATAATTGACACGTCGTCGCGGCGCGTGAATGTTCGCCGTGCCGATCGTGTTAGTGTCTCATCATCGTTTCCGACTGATTTTCTACGGGTTGGACATTGACGTCGTAGATTAACGCCTTGAACCGCTTCTTTCCGAAGCTCTGGGATTTGGAGTCGCCGAGTTGGTTAATCAGAGCGTCGGTTATGAGATAGTAGGAACAGTCGTCATGAAGACGCGGCTTAGGATGGGCAGGGGACGTCGGCCAGATAGCCGACCTGGGCAGAGCCTTTGGAGTGGATCTGAATGACGGAGAGCGGGTTCATCTTGTAGGCTTGGCGGCCCATGGACTTGCCGTTCGTGGCGTAACGCTCGACCGCGACGCCGCGGCAGCTAGTGCAGTTATTGACCAAGACCACGCCGCCAGTGACGGTGACTTTAAGGGTGACGCATTTCTTTTGCGCGGTCTGCCTGGCCTTCGGATGCATGATGTTGGTGCCTGCGCCCTGGGCGCCTTCGCAGAGAATTTCGCTGGTTATCCGTGACCGCCCGACACCCTTGAAGGAGGTGGGGAACTTCGACCGCGGTTGAATATCGTAGGTGCGCATGACGGGCATCGCAATGCCACGCCGTTTGCGTCGGATGTTAACCTTGCGGCAGGCGTTACAGGTGTTGACGATGTATTCCGAACCACCCTGTTGGATGACGCGGGTGCAGCGCTCCGCCTGGGCCGGTGCCGCGCCCACCAGTGCATGTGCTATAAGGGCGCCCAGAAGCACCGTGAACAATCGCATCTCAGTCTCCGTTCTAATTCACAGAGTTTAGAGCCAAAAGGTTAAAGGAGAGTCACTCACGGTTTCGGGGTTCGAAAAATATCTCATGGTGTAAGGTCTTGGGATGGTCCCATCGATGTGTCATAGCGTGTTTGTGTCGAGGGAGCATGAGCTTTGTTGAATACAAGGTGTGCTAAATCGTTGTGGCCGATCGGCTTCGAACCTCACGATGAGTTTGCCTAGCCTCCATCCCCCTTGCGAAACGGGGAATGTTTAGCAATCAATTCCATTTCATATTCGACACCCTGGCGTTCTTCTTCCAAGAACTGCTCCACTGCGTCGCGGAACGACTTATCGGCGATCCAGTGCGCGCTGTAGGTGGCGGATGGCAGGTATCCGCGTTGAATTTTGTGCGGCCCCTGGGCGCCGGCTTCGACGCGCTTCAGTCCGTGGGCGATGGCGTAGTCCATGGCCTGGTAATAGCAGGCCTCGAAGTGTAGAAACTTGAACTGGGCCGCGCAGCCCCAGTTTCGGCCAAATAAAGTATCGGATCCTACGAGGTTAAGCGCGCCGGCGACGGGAAGGCCGTCGGCCTCGGCGTAGATGAGGACGACGCTATCCTTGCATCGCTCACCGAGCATCGAGAAGAAGCGGCGGTTCAAATACGCAGATCCCCATTTCCGGTCCGACGTGTTGCGGTAAAACTTATAGAACGCGTCCCAGTGGCCTTCGGTGATTTCGTCACCGGTAAGGGCGCGGATGTTGAGGCCGATATCGGTGACCTTGGCGCGTTCCTTTCTGATATTCTTGCGCTTTCGCGACGACAGGCCGGCCAGGAAATCGTCGAAGGTGGCGTACCCGTTGTTCTCCCAATGGAACTGCTGACCTTGACGAAGCAAGAAACTCATCTCGCCCATCAGGTCCCATTCTGGCTTAGTAGAAAAATTGATATGGATGGACGACAGTTTCAGCCGTTCGGCGATCTGGACCATCGCGGCGCAGAGCGCGGCGCGGATGTCGTTTTCGTGATCTCCGGCGTTGGGCGCGACCATGAGGCGGGGGCCGGTTACCGGCGTGAACGGAACGCCGCAGAGCAGTTTTGGAAAGTACTGGCCACCGGCACGCTCATAGGCGTCGGCCCAACCCCAGTCGAAGACGTATTCGCCGTAGGAATGGCTTTTCACGTAGATGGGGGCAACGCCCAGGTATCCGCCGTCGCCGTCCTCGATGATGAGGTGCTGGCAGGCCCAACCCGTCTCGCCAGTGGCCGAACCGCTATCTTCAAGTGCTGAGAGGAAACTGTAGCTGACGAACGGATTGTCGTCTCCGGCGCAGGCGTCCCAGGCTTGGGCGTCGACATCGTCCAGGGACGTAACGACGCGGACAGTTATGGCTTCGCGACCATCGGGCATGATCTAGACATGAGGGTTCGTGGCACATTTGGCAATCCATTCCGCACGAAAAGGTGACCCAACGGGAACTTATTCGCTACATGGGGAAACAGGCATGCTGGCACCATGTTATTTAACAAGACCCTCAAGGGAATTGGCGCTGCCGTTGGCGTCCTAGCGCTAAGCGTCCCCTGCCCAACCTGTGCAAGGCTCTGTGGTGTCATGCCGAAGATTTGGGCGCGATAGGCTGAGACAACGTTTTCGGCTACGGCTTGGTGAATCATAAGTCCCGTTGCGAGTAGTTTCTCGCGCCTTTAGGC
>CAJWVP010000100.1 GCA_913048145.1 uncultured Rhodospirillaceae bacterium | reverse complement strand
AAATACCCAATTCGGCCTCAAGACATGGAATGACAAAGCGGTTGACACGGGTTCGCTCCCCATACAAAGTTATTTGAATACAAACAATAACTTAAGGCTCTCGAACGTTTATCCAGGGACGTTAGGTCACTTTCAATTATGTCGTCATACCCACCTTTCCACAGTGTTTAAACGTTTATTGCGTTTGACAACTCTGAAGGGAGCGATGTTTTGGCAATGAAGTTTGTCAACAACGCGTGGTATGTTGCGGGTTGGGCTAGTGAGTTTGAGAGCCGGTTAAAATCGATCACAATTCTCGAACGCAATATAGTGGCCTACAGAACTATAGATGGTCAGGTTGTCGCACTTGATGACCGTTGCCCCCATAAGTTCCTCCCTCTCTCCAAGGGTCAGTTGGTCGAGGACCAGATCGTCTGTGGCTACCACGGCCTCACCTTCGGCGGCGACGGCGTCTGCAAACGGGTCCCTGGCCAAAGCAACATTCCACCCTCGGCGAAGGTCCATGCCTATCCGACTTACGAACGGCACGGTATCGTCTGGATTTGGATGGGTGAGCGTGAGTATGCAGATACGGCGGACGTTTTCGATCTTCCCCAATTTGAAGATCCGGCCTGGGAAGCGCATCTGGGAGAGGCTCTTCATCTCAAGTGCAATTATCTCAGCGTTGCCGAAAACCTTGTCGACCCTGCGCATGTTAGCTGGGTGCATCCGACAACGCTCGGAAGTGCGGCCAGTGAAGACATTCCCGTCGAGTTTGAGATTACAGACAAAAACATTATCGCGTGGCGCTGGATCAGGGATTCTCCACCGATCGGCTTTTTCCAACAGTACGGAAATTTCGGTGGCAACGTGGATCGCTGGCATTATTATTACCTCCACCTCCCTTGCACCGCCGTTATCGATTTCGGCAGCGTGGAATCCGCATTGCAACTGCCGGAGGCCCGCCGTCACGAGGGGTGTCAAATCTACGCCATTCACTTCATGACGCCCATCACTGAGAATTACACCATTGATCGATGGATGCACATCCGCAACACGGCCATCGACGACGATCAAGTGGCCGCGCAAATAGATGCAATGTTCAAGGTTGCCTTCGACGAAGATAAAGCGATCTTGGAAGCCATTCAGGCCGAAGAGGAGCGGGCGGCCAATCCACCGACGTTGCGTCTTGCCATCGACAAGGGTGCCAACGTATACCGCAAACGCATCGACCGACTCATTGAGGCAGAATCACTTCAAGCGGCGGAATAGATTTTCAACCAAGCAGAGCCAAGGCATCTACATTGGCATCAACAGAGAGGACACGACATGAGACTTTCAAAATTTCTGACGGGCGGACTTGTTGCAGCGGTTTCCGCCGTTTGGGGCGTCAACGCAATGGCCGCCGATACCATTAAAATCGGCGACATCAACAGCTACAAACGCCTTCCCGCCCACACAATCCCATACAAGAAAGGTACCGAACTCGCGATTGACATGATCAACAACGCTGGCGGGGTATTGGGAAAGAAGCTTGAGATTGTCTCTCGCGATGATCAGGGTAAGCCTGGCGAGGCCGTGAAGATCGCCGAGGAACTGTTCACGCGTGACGGGGTCGTGATGATTTCTGGATCCTTGTTCAGCCACATTGGCCTCGCGCTGACGTCCTACGCGGGTCAGAAGAAACGGCTGTATCTGGCCGCCGAACCGCTGGCCGATGCATTGGTGTGGGCGAAGGGCAATCGCTACACCTTCCGCCTCCGCCCGTCGACCTACATGCAAGCCGCCATGCTGGCGGAAGCCGCGGCGAAGGTTTCCACGGCTAAGAAATGGGCCACGATCGCGCCCAACTACGCCTACGGCAAGGATGCCGTCGGCGCCTTCAAAAAGGTTCTCAAGGCGATCCGTCCGGACGTGGAATTCGTCACCGAGCAGTGGCCCGGCCTGTTCAAGATCGATGCCGGCGCCGAAGTGCAGGCCATCGAAGCGGCCAAGCCTGACGCCATCTACAACGTCACTTTCGGCGGTGACCTGGCGAAATTCGTCCGCGAAGGCGACCTGCGCGGCCTGTTTAAGGGTCGTCTGACCTTGGGCCTGCTGACCGGCGAGCCCGAATATCTTGACCCCTTGAAGGGTGACGCACCGGCCGGTTGGATCGTCACGGGTTATCCCTGGTACGCAATCAAGGATGCGGCTCACCAGAAGTTCGTCGACGCCTACCAGAAGAAGTTCAGCGACTACCCACGCATCGGCTCCATCGTCGGCTACAACACGATGCTCTCTGTCGCCGCCGCACTTAAGAAGGCCGGATCCACTGATACGGAAAAGCTGGTCGACGCCTTCGAAGGCCTGGACGTCGATACCCCCATGGGCAAGGTCCACTACCGCAAGATCGACCACCAGTCCACCATGGGCGCCTGGGTCGGCAAGATCGCCGTCAAGGACGGCAAGGGCATGATGGTCGACTGGGCCTTCAAGGACGGCGCCAAGTACCTGCCGTCGGACGCCGAAGTCATGAAGATGCGTCCCGCCAAATAGCCTGCCTGAACCCGACGGGGCGCGCCACAAACGCGCCCCGTCCCCTTTTCCCTTTCCCGACTAGACCGGGCTGAACTGCCGCCATGGCCTTTTATTTCGCGCAATTGCTGACCGGCATGGCGAACGCTTCCGCCCTGTTCCTGGTGGCGTCGGGGTTATCCATCATCTTCGGGGTCACCCGGGTTGTGAACTTCTCGCACGGGTCGCTGTACATGCTGGGCGCCTACATCGCCTACTCGTCGATGACCGTTTTGCCGGGCATCATCGGGTTCTGGGCGTCGATCCTGGTAGCCGGGCTGGCGGTGGGCCTAATCGGCATGATCATCGAGGTCTGCGTCCTAAAGCCCATCTACAAGGCACCGGAACTGTTCCAACTGGTCGCCACCTTCGGCGTGATCCTGGTGATCCAGGACATGGCGCTCCTTATCTGGGGTCCCGAAGACCTGTTTGGTCAGCGCGCGCCGGGCTTCGAGGGCGTCGTCGAGATCTTTGGTGAACGGGTCCCCTCCTATGACCTGGTTCTTATTGTCCTTGCCGTGGTCGTGCTGATCGGGCTTTGGTACCTGTTCACCAAGACCCGCGTCGGCATACTGGTCCGCGCCGCGACGCAAGACCGCGAGATGGTCTCGGCCCTGGGCGTCAATCAATCGGTGCTGTTCTCTGGCGTGTTCTTCCTGGGCGCCTTCCTGGCCGGCATCGGCGGCGCCGCCCAGTTGCCCAAGGGCAGCGCCAACCTGCTCATGGATTTTGGCATCCTGGCGCCGATCTTCGTTGTTGTGGTGACCGGCGGCATGGGATCCATCTGGGGCGCCTTCGTGGCGGCCATGCTGATCTCCGTATTGCAGGTCTACGGTATCCGTTTCCTGCCCAATTCAACCTTGGTACTCATGTTCATCGTCATGGCCGTGGTCCTGGTGATCCGGCCCTGGGGCCTTTTCGGCAAGCCAGAGGCCGCTGGTGATCACGGCTCTCAGGGACCGCCGCCGAAGCCCTTCCGCCAACTCGATCCAAGCGGCAGGATCATCGTCGCGGTGATCATCGCGGCCCTGACCCTGGTGCCCCTATCCGGCGTCAATTTCCTGTCGGTCCTGTTTGCCGACATCATCATCTTCTGCCTGTTCGCCGCCAGCCTGCATTACATCCTGGGCGTCGGCGGCCTCGTCTCCTTCGGCCACGCGGCCTTCTACGGCGGCGGCGCCTACGTGGCCGCCCTTTTCGTCCAGTACGCGGGCACGCCCATGGAACTGGCGCTGATGCTGGCGCCCTTGGGTGCGGGTTTCGCCGCACTAATTATCGGCTGGTTCTGCGTCCGCCTCACGGGCGTCTACTTCGCCATGCTGACCCTGGCCTGCGCACAGGTGCTGTGGTCCATAGTCTTCCAATGGGACGAGGTCACCGGCGGCGACGACGGCATGCTCAGCATCTGGCCCTCCGCCTGGGCCAGCGAGCCCGGCGTCTATTACTACCTAGTTCTAGTCCTCGGCGTCGGCGGTGTCCTAGTGCTCCGCGCCATGGCGCACACGCCCTTCGGCTACGCCCTTCGCGGGACCCGGGATTCGGCACTGCGCACGGAAGCCATCGGCATGAACGTCAAGCTGATCCAGTGGATGGCCTTCGTCTTCGCTGGCGCCATGGCCGGCCTGGCCGGCGGCCTGTTCGTCTTCGCAAAGGGCAGTGTGTTCCCGACCGAGATGGAGATCGCGACCTCTTTCGACGCGCTGATCATGGTCTTCCTGGGCGGCGTGCAATCGCTCACCGGGCCCATAGCCGGGGCCAGCGTTTTCACCCTGCTTCAGGACTGGTTGTCGCGGTTCGAATACTGGCGCCTGTTGCTGGGCCTGTTGATCATCTTCATCGCAATCCTGCTGCCGGGCGGTCTGGCCGGGGCCGTCGATCAGGTGAAGGCCCTGCTTGGCCGCGCGCCCAAGGACGAGGCCGCGCCATGAGTTTCCTGACCGTTCAGAACCTCTACAAGTCCTTCGGCGGCAACCGTGCCGTCGACGATGTTTCCTTCGCCCTGGCGAAGGGCGAACTGCTGGCCCTGATCGGCCCGAACGGGGCGGGGAAATCAACCTGCTTCAATATGCTCTACGGTATACTGGCCCCCGATAAGGGCTCTGTCTGCCTGGACGGCCGCGAGTTGATCGGCATGAAGCCCCGAGATATATGGCGCCTAGGTGTCGGCCGGACCTTCCAGATCACCGCCGTCTACGCTTCCATGTCGGTGGTAGAGAACGTGCAGATGGCCCTGATCTCCCATCACCGGAAGACATTTTCCGCCTTCACCCGGGCGGCCAGGCTCTACCGGGACGACGCCATGGCGCTCCTGAACCTGATTGGCATGAAGGATCAGGCTGACCGGGCCGCCAACATCCTCGCCTACGGGGATTTGAAGCGCCTGGAGCTGGCCGTCGCCATGGCCCACGACCCGGCGCTCCTGCTCATGGACGAACCCACCGCCGGCATGGCGCCGGGTGAACGCCGCGCGCTCATGAAGCTGACCGCCGACATCGTCGCCGAGCGCGGCGTCAGCGTTCTGTTCACGGAACACGACATGGACGTGGTGTTTGAGAACGCACATCGCGTTCTTGTCCTCAATCGGGGCCAGTTGCTGGCCGAGGGCTCCGTCGACGACGTCCGCGCCAACCCGGCTGTCCAGGAAGTCTACCTGGGCGGCGGCACGACCTTCGGCGGAGACGGCGATCATGCTTGAGATCAGTAATATCCATACCTTCTATGGCGGCGCCCACATACTGCACGGCGTGTCACTCCGCGTCGAAGCCGGTGAAGTCGTCAGCCTCCTGGGCCGCAACGGCGCCGGCAAGACGACGACCATCAAAAGCGCCATTGGCCTGGTCCGCCCCCGCGACGGCCGCATAACCTTCGACGGCACGGAAACCACCTCCTGGGCCTCGCACCGCATCTGTCATCTGGGCCTCGGTTACGTACCCGAGGAGCGGCGCATCTTCTCCGACCTCACAGTGATGGAGAACCTAGAGGTTGGTCGCCGCCCAGCCCGGGACGACATCCCCGCCTGGACAACAGACACCTTGTTCGAGCTATTCCCCAACCTGGCGGAACGTCGTTACAACCTGGGTGGCCACTTGTCCGGCGGCGAACAGCAGATGCTAACCATCGCACGGACCCTCATGGGCAACCCGAAACTGATCTTGCTCGATGAACCGTCGGAGGGGATTGCGCCGGTGATAATCGAGAAAATGGCCGAGGTCATTGCCGAGTTCAAAGCCGCCGGCCTCACGGTCCTGCTGTCCGAACAGAACCTGCATTTTGCCAAGCTTGTGTCGGACAAGGCCTACATTATTGAGTCTGGAGAAATGCGCTACGAAGGCACCATCGCCGAATTGGAAGCCAATTCCGAGGTCCGGGAGAAATATTTAGCGGTTTAAATATAAGCTCCCTGGACTGACACCCCAGCAACTAGCTATTCTTATAGAGCTAGAAGGGCATAAAAAAATTTTCGACGATCTTTACGCGGTGCTTAAAATCTATACATGTCCGCACGCTAGATCGAAACCGATATGAATGGGCATTAAATGAGTACTCTTTTTGTAATGTGTAATCATGCCCTGTGAGGTTGAAACGGCCATGGCCATTGTTGTTTATCACAATCCAGAATGTGGAACCTCGAGAAACGTTGTCGATACGATCCGCGCATCCGGCGTGGAGCCGATTATAATCGAATATCTAAAAACCGGGTGGACAAGACCTCAATTGCTAGGTCTTTTTGCTGCTGCTGGTATCACGCCCCGCGGAGCCCTCCGAACAAATAAATCTCCGGCGGAGGAACTTGGTTTAACAAATCCCAAGGTCGATGATGAAAGCCTGTTGGATGCGATGGTTGCAAACCCCATACTCGTCAACCGACCAATCGTATGCTCGCCTAAAGGCGTACGTTTGTGCCGACCATCAGAGACCGTGATGGACATACTCGAACCCCTAGGAAATTAACCATTGACCGCTATCCGTTTCGATCATGATGTTTGGAATGCCAAATGGGATCGCTGATCATAAAATAATTATAGCTTGTTTTAAAAACGCGGTTAATCTGTTCGGGGTTGAATGCTTCGTTTAAATATTTCAGTTAGTTGAAAAGTCTTGTTTGAATTTCGTTTCTTCGAGATTTATCGCTCGGAAGAATACCTCTCACTACTTCTCGACGGTATTCTGGTGACAAGCTCTCTAACAATAGCTTCGAGCATAGCAGCGTTCGTTATAGCAATTTTAATTGCTGCCGTTCGCTTTTGGCAGATAGCCATTTTAGCACAACTTTTCACCTCTTATGTTGAGTTTATCAGGAATACTCCTTTAATAGTTCAATTGTTTTTTTTCGCATTCGGTCTTCCTGCACTGTTTTCGTACGTATGGCCATTCTGGTGTCACGCTCTACTAGCCCTAACGGTCAATTTTTCCGGCTATTTCTCGGCAATACTATACAGTGGCTTTTTGAAGACACCGCATGGCCAGATTGAGGCTGCGAAATCCATTGGTTTGCGAAAATGGATTATTTTTAGGAAAGTAATTTTACCTCAAACGCTACGATCTATGTATCCATCATTATGCAGTCAATTTATCTTTGTTTTTTTAACGACCGGAGTCATTTCAGAAATAGGCGTGGTAGATCTAACTCACTCAGGATTATATATAGATAGTCGGACGTTCCGGTCTTTTGAGGTATTCATTGTACTTACCGTATTATATGTGTTGATAGCGCTTTTATTTAGATCCGTTCTGCATTTAATATTTTCAAAAAAGTTGAATTTAGGAAATTAAATGCAAGAAATCAGTGCGGCATTATTTGGAAAGCCAGAGGGTATAATTGTTTGGCAACTTATAGCCGCCACTCGGTTTACAATATATCTTTCTCTTATCGCATTTTTGGGGGGTGGATTTGTTGCCGCGTTTATTTGCTTTGCCCGAATTAGTCCTTCGGGTCTGGCAAAACGCGTCGCTGCCAGTTACATCTGGATTTTTCAATCTATTCCTCTTCTGATGATCTTGTTTTTAGCTGGGCTAGGTGTGCCTCGATTTCTTGGAATTAATGTTGACCCGTGGACGGCGGCAGCCCTCTCACTGACGATTTTTACCTCGGCGTATCTTGCTGAAGTATGGCGCGGAGCGTTTCACGCGGTTCCTTCTGGACAGTGGGAAGGAGGAGCGGCGCTGGGGCTAAGTTTTATAAAGATATTTTTTATAATCATCCTCCCACAGGCCTACCGATACGCTCTTGGCCCAACAGTTGGATTTTTAGTACAAATTATTAAAGGTACGTCATTGGCTTATATTATTGGTTTTCAAGACCTGATGCTCTTGGGAAAACGTTGGGCAAATTCACCTATTCCGGGGTCAGAGCCCTATTTGATTTTTCCATTAATGGCACTCATTTATTTCGCCCTTTGTTTTCCATTGTCAAAAATGGCGACGTTTCTTGAGAAAAAACATTCATTGTGAACGATGGATGAGGAGCGATAACAGATTTTTCAAATAAATTTCCTAATGCATCTATAAATGGCCCGGTACAGTAGAATTTTATTGCATTCCCTGATTAATATTTAGGCAAATAAATTAGAAAACGATCTTTAGTATCCAAGCTTGAGAAATTTTCGCAATATCCCAGTAATATAAAATACTATATTACGTCCATAAGCCATTATGATAAATAGATTTTTTTTGTTAACATTAGGTTCTGAGGCTTTTTTTGCTGGTTGGCACGATATTTGAATTTAAGTCAAACCAGTGGTTATCTTTGCTGTTCGGTTTTCAGCAAAACTCTCTGTCGGAGAGAACTATGAACCAATGAGAACGTCAAATTGATAGAACGGAGTGGTCATGCAGTCGATAAGCAGATTTATCAAATACACGTTAGCGTCGTTATTCCTGATTTCCGCCCCCGCGCACGCGGACCTGAGCGATATACTCTCCAATGGTATCGTAAAAATTGCTGTACCAGAGGCTTTTGCTCCCTTTGGCTCCGTCGGTAAAACAGGCGAGCATGAAGGCTATGATGTCGATGTCGCCAAACTAATAGCTAAAGATCTTGGGGTGAAATTAGAGCTCGTGCCAGTGGTTTCCAAGCAACGGATACCGTTTCTTGAAACAGATAGAGTGGATTTAGTCATCTCAACGATGGGAGCAAACCCAAAGCGAGCTAAGTCTATTAATTTCTCTAGTGCTTATGCACCTTTCTACTCTGGGGCATTTGCAGCATCTACTGTTAAGGTATCAAAACCAGCCGATTTAGATGGTCTTAGTGTAGGCGTAACTCGTGGCACTTTAGAGGATCTGGAGATTACAAAAACAGCTCCAAAGGGCGCTAAAATTACCCGTTTTGGTGATAATGCTGCGACCCTCAGTGCATTCAAATCAGGTCAAGTTGACGTCTTGGTTGCTGGAAACACAGCGGCCGCCGCACTAGCAAGTAACAATCCAAGTCTCGATATAGTGCGAAAATTTATAATTAAAGACAGTCCTTGCTTTATCGGCGTTAAAAAAGGAAACGAAGACCTCTTAAGGTGGGTGAATGTATTCATCCTGCACAAGAAGCTTGGTGGTGATTTGAATAAGATTTCTCAGAAATGGCT
>CAJWVP010000099.1 GCA_913048145.1 uncultured Rhodospirillaceae bacterium | reverse complement strand
CGTCAACCGCTGACCATCCGTCAAAATGGCAGCTGAAAACCCGGCGGCAATTGAATGCCACCTGTAAGTTTTTGCATCTCCTCACGAGATTTCTCTTCGGCCTTTGCCTTCGCGTCATTGATCGCCGCCAAAATCAGATCTTCTAGCACCTCTGCGTCATCTGGCTTCACCAAGGCCCGATCAATCTTGACCTGCCGCGCCTCGCCCTTGCCGTTCATGGTCACTAGGCACATTCCGGCACCGGAGGTGCCGGTTACCTCAGTGTCGGCGAGCGCATCCTGCATCTCTTGCATTTTGGCCTGCACTTCCTGGGCCTGTTTCAACATCTGACCGAGGTTTTTCATAGGTGTTTCCTTCGTTTGGCTGTCGGAGCGGCACGTGGGTCTGTCTATTCATCCCAGCGTTCGTGTATAACACCGCCAAGGGGGCTTTGACCATGCAGCACCGATCTTTGTTCGTCTTTGACATAGAGACCATTCCTGATACAGACGCCGTACCAAACCTCACGGGCTTCACAGAACCCGACCTAGCAGCACGCCGCGCTGAGCTGGAACGCTACCATCTGGAGATCACAGACGGCCGTAATTCCTTCCCCCGACAGCCGTTTCATCGAGTGGTAGCGATCAGTTTCCTGGAGGCAGAAATCGAATACGCCGGGGCGCAAGAAATTTACTACCTTAAGGAACTCCGTTCCGGCGGCGAAGCCGGGTTCGACGAGGCGCAACTCCTACAGGGGTTCTTTCAGTACTTTGAACACCTAAAGCCGCGCCTGGTCAGTTTCAACGGTCGAACCTTCGACCTACCAGTGCTGAAATACCGCGCTATGGCGCACGGCATTGCCGCGCCTTGGCTGTACGGCGCCGGCGACAAATGGAACAGCTATAAGAGCCGCTATGCCATGGACTGGCATTGCGATCTGCTGGACGTGCTGCGCGATTATGGCGCATCGACTGCAATCAAATTATCGGAAGTATGCGCAGTGATGGGTTTCCCAGGCAAGTTCGGCGCCGACGGCAGTAAGGTTGCCGAAATGATCGACACCGGTGACATCCAAGGCGTGCGTGACTATTGCGAGACGGATGTGCTCAACACCTATCTCGTGTATCTGCGCACCATGTTGCATCGGGGAACAGTGACCCAAGAAAGCTACAACCGCGCCGTCGCCGATGTAATTACAATGATCGAACAAGCGGGCGATGATCGCCGCCATCTTGGGTCCTTCATGGAGGCCTGGGGCAAGGCCTCGAAAAACACCTTTCTATTGGAATGACCGTCATCACTTCGTCAAAGGTCTGCTTCGTCCAGTCTGTTCGCAGATGAAGAGCCCATGCGGCTTTCCACAAAACGGCAAACCGGCAGCGACGGCGGGGCGCAAAGCGATTCGGCCCGAGAGAAATTTGCGTAACGGTGCTATCGCGAGCAGAGCCCGTAATGTTCGCGACCTTCAGCAATCACTTAAAGACGGCATAGGAAGTTTAGAACGGTTTCTTTTCACCACTGCCCCCATAGAGACCCGGTTATTGCCATGGCCGTGCTGATCCTGATCTTTGTCTCTGGTACCAAGTGAGTGGATCGACCGCAGCTTTTCCGACGCCTGAACCAATTTCTTCCCTTAGCCACTTATAAGGCGCAGACTCGACAGATCACCGTAACGGGAGCGCTACCGTGTCTCATTTCGCTATATACGCCGTCGCTGCCGGGGCTGAAATCGGCGGCTGTTTTGCGTTCTGGGCCTGGCTGCGATTGGGCCAACCGGCTTATTGGCTGGTGCTCGGGATCGCACTCCTGGTCATCTTTGCCTTGCTCTTGACCCGCATTTCCTCAGACTTCGCCGGACGCGCCTACGCCGCTTACGGGGGTATCTATATCGTCGCTTCCCTATTGTGGATGTGGGGAATGGAAGGCAATCGACCAGACCGTTGGGACCTAGTAGGCATGGCGGTCTGTCTTGCCGGCGCCGCGATAATCTTGCTTGGCCCCCGAGAAGCCTAGCCTTCTGTGCCATCGCCTTCGTCAATGGGCGTCACGGTCGTCAGTTTTGCGCCTGGGAACGCCTCCAAGACGGATTTAACCAAGGGGTGTCCCACCGCCTCGTTCTCGAGATCGCGCTGTGCGGCAGCCCGGCGTTCGGAAATGGTCGGATCCCCGGCTTCCTGTGAGACCGTGATCACCCAGCGCCTATCGGTCTGACCGTTTAGGAAACTCGTCAGCCGCCCGGCCAGGTCGGGCGGCGCGGTGTCCGTCGGTCGGAACTCCAACCGCCCCGGCTCAAATTCAACCACATGTACATCATGCTCCAAATGGGACTTCAGGACCATTTCTCGTTCCTGACCGGCCAAGGCCACGATATCGGCATAGGTATCATGGGACGCTTGCGGCACGGTATCGTCCGGCGCCACCTGAGGCGCCGGTTCGGGGAACGTATCGGGCAAGGGCGCTGGGGTAAGCGGCGCGACATCTTCGGTGCCTGTGCGCTTGACGGCGCTGGGCCCCGGTGAATCGATGGGCTGTGGACTGACGGATGGAGGCAATACGTTGCCTTCAGACTGTCCCATCGACTTCACGGCATCGCCCGGGGTCGGTAAGGTCGCAGTGTAGGCCAATCGGACAAGCAGCATCTCGGCAGCCTGGCGCGCCGACGGCGCAAAACGAACTTCCTGAAGCCCCTTCAAGAGCATCTGCCATGCGCGCGCCAGGACCGGCATTTTCAGCCGTGATTCCATATCCTTACCCCGGTTCCGTTCCATTCCTGGCACATCCGGATCATCGGCGGCGGTTGGCACGACCTTGATACGGGTCAGCCAGTGAACAATCTCCAGCATGTCTTCTAGGATCGCTATGGGATCAGCACCATCGCGGTATTGCTGATCAAACTGCCCCAAAGCGTCGGCGATCTGACCGCCCAAAACGGTTTCCAGAAGGTCGAAGGTCTGGGTCCTATCCGCAAGCCCCAGCATGGCGCGCACCTGGTCTTCAGAGATCTCTCCGTCCGCCTGAGAGATGGCTTGATCAAGGAGGCTCAGGCCGTCGCGCACGGAGCCGTCGGCGGCGCGGGCGATCAGTTGCAGAGCCGTCGCTGAAATTTGACCGCCCTCGTTCTCAGTTATCCCGGCGAAATGCTTGCTAAGGGTCTCCGTGTCCACCCGGGACAGATCAAACCGCTGACAGCGGCTGAGCACGGTTACTGGAACCTTCCGAATTTCCGTGGTGGCGAAGATGAATTTGACATGCTCCGGCGGCTCCTCGAGGGTTTTCAGCAAGGCGTTGAACGCGTTCGGCGACAACATGTGCACTTCGTCGATGATGTAAACCTTGAAGCGTGCGGACGTCGGCCGGTAGCGCACGCCCTCAATGAGTTCACGTATATCGTCGACGCCAGTGCGGCTGGCGGCGTCCATCTCCAACACGTCCACGTGCCGGTCCTCGGCAATGGCCTGGCAGTTTTCACATACTCCGCAGGGCTCAGTCGTTGGGCTGCCCTGACCATCCGGGCCGACGCAGTTCAAAGCCCGGGCGATAATCCGTGCCGTCGTGGTTTTACCGACCCCCCGCACCCCCGTTAGGATGAAGCCATGGGCCAAGCGGTTCAGCCTGAAAGCATTGGTCAGGGTGCGGACTAGAATGTTCTGGCCGATCAGTTCGGAGAACGTTTTTGGCCGGTATTTTCGGGCAAGAACCTGATAGGCGGCGTAATCCGATTCTGCTGGCGTCGTCGGGGTCGCATCCGTGTCCGGCGGGGTATCGGGGCCACTCATGGAAAGATAATTTTGTTTCACTCCCTGGTGGTGCCTTATTCAGCACCTTTAAGGTGGGAGGTTGGACATCGACCCGAACCGAAACTCGTTACGGCTGCTTCCTTCCGGACCTGACCGGGTTGGCGAGGAGTCCGTCCAAAGCCAACCTCCCACCGGGATTATACCAGCGCATGTCCGGCGATACCAACACCGTTTGGAGGCGTCCCTGGTAGCGGACAGAGTAGCGTTCCTCGACAATGGTCACGCCGCTGACGACTTTCGAACATGACAGAACGGTGATGGGGATGCTCGAATCCTCAATCTTGAACCGGCCGTAGCCGACAGCCACCAAGCACATCTCCGAGGCATTGTGCACGGGAAATTTGATCTGAAAGACGCAACTCTCGCTCTGCGGGTTGCCTCTCACAGTAATACGCACCATGCCCATATTGTTGAATATCCTCATGGAGGTAAAAATGTGATCCGCATCATCACGGTTGCAGATCCGAAACACATAGGGCCAGCCTTGCTCCAACCGAACGACTATGGGCTCGAATTCAACGCCACAAATTCGCTTGTTGGCCTGCAGCACGCTCGTCCAGTTGACACGGTTCATATCGTCTTCAAGGACTTTTTGATGTCTCCAAATCCTCAACTCGGAAAGGCCTTAATGGCTTGTAGAGCGTGAGATTACGGGATCATCTCCAACCACGTCGGCAGGCTCGCGCACCCGACCGTCAGGCCGAGGCAAGGAGCGTCAGCAACAAGTCTTGGAAATCGAAACTAGCAGCCCATGAATTTTCTAAATGCACTCCCGCCTAAAGGACCCTATAAATAGGTAATTTATCACGAAACGTCGGTCGGCAAGATTGAGATCACTCGCCACTATGGCGGGTTGCCCCACCAGGGCTTCCATGTCAGGTTGCGGCCCATGAATCCGGGATTGATTTACACTGCCAGCGGCCTCGACCGCCAAGCCATGCGTCGCAACGACGTGAAATGGCTGAATGCGCAAGAAAACCACGCCAACATGCGGGTAGTCCCCGTATGGCGCGACAAAAACCTGGTCGACGGCATGGACACCGCACCCCTGCCCTTGATGCCATCGGGCGCCGTTGGGACGCGTCTATTGAACGCCGCCGATACGGTCCTGTTCCTGGGGCTAATCGATGGTGCGCCATTGTTCGGCGCGGATCTCTCCAGCCTTGTGGAAGAAGACCTGGAAATGCTTCTCGGCCCGCAACCGACGTTTGTCGATTTGCGCGCCACGGGCTGGCTCCTGCCGCGCGATGAGGCGGCTATCCTGGCCTACGCCCGTGGGCTGGCCTATTGGCATCGCTCACACGGTTTCTGCGGACGCTGCGGCGACCCAACAAAACCGCAGCAAGGCGGCCACGTGCGCAAATGCATATCCAAGTCCTGCGGGCGTGAATCCTATCCGCGCACCGACCCGGCCGTCATTATGCTGGTAGTCGATGACGGTGTCGGTGGCCAAGGCCCACGATGCCTTCTCGGCCGCCATGTACGCTGGGACTTCGCCATGTATTCGACGCTTGCCGGGTTCGTAGAACCTGGTGAAAGCCTCGAGGAGGCCGTGGCTCGCGAGGTCTTGGAAGAGGCCGGCCTGCCGGTGACTAATGTCACCTACATGGCATCCCAGCCCTGGCCGTTTCCCGCCTCGCTCATGCTGGGTTACCGGGCTACGGCAACCAGCACCAAGATCGGCATCGACGATGACGAACTTGCCGATGCCCGCTGGTTCACGCCTAAAGAAGTCGCGCGGTTCGGCGAATGGGGCGCGGACATTCCCAACGACATGCCGCGCCTGCCTCGGAAAGATTCCATCGCCCGCTGGTTGGTGGAAACCTGGCTCAAGGACGTCAGCGAATAACCTCCACCATCAGGTGTGGTCAAGGCCATGTCGATCAGCGCGTTTTCAAGCGCGTCATGGAACCGCACTTGCAACTGGTCGACGGAGATGGAGTCCGCAGATTGTTCCGTATTGGATAGCTTTTCAGGGCCGCTCAAAACGCCTTTCTTGTCGTTTACGGTGGCCCACATAAACTACGCACTCTAAATCCAGTTTCGACGGAATTTGCGCAGCGGCAAGGTTGCTCAACAGAAATTGAGTCTCCCCGAGGCCGCAGTGTCATCGGCCTTCGAAGAGGTTCGGCGGATCCGCTTCTATCGCTGGTACCAGGTCGGTAACCCCAATTCCAATGAGGCGAAAGGCGCGGCCGTCGGCCTCTGCCTCGATCAGCGCCGCCGCCTGCTCAAAAATCAGCTCTCGCTTTTGCGTAGGGTGCGGCAACTGGCGATTGCGGGTCAGGATCTGAAAGTCGGCGGTCTTCAGCTTCAGAACGACCGTCCAACCGGCAATGTCCTTGGCCTTCAGACGATCTGCCACTTTCTCGCACATGGGGCACACACGTTTTTTCAAGACCGCGGCGTCGCGGAGATCCGTGGCGAAGGTGCTTTCCGCAGACACGCTCTTCGCGGTCCCGCCTGACGAGACCTTGCGCTTATCCTCACCGCTCACAAAGCCTGCCAGGCGGCGGCCAAACTTGCCGTACCGACCAACCAATTCAGCTTCAGACATGGCTTGCAACTGTCCGATGACCTCAATTCCCTGTTCGGCCATCTTCTTCGCCGTTACAGCGCCTACGCCGTTGATCTTCTTCACAGGCAGGCCCGACAAGAAATCCACCGCTTCTTCCCGCCCAATCACCGAATACCCTCGCGGTTTGTCCAGATCGGAGGCCAGCTTCGCCAGGAACTTGTTGTAGGCCAACCCGATGGATACGGTGATCCCCACTTCCGCCTCGATCCGCGCCGCCGCAAGCGCTAAAGCCGTCGCCGGCGCTTCGTCAGCTTGACCGCGGGCGTCTTCAGACAAATCCAAATATGCCTCATCCAAGGAGATCGGTTGGATCACCGGCGTCGCGTCCAGAAAAATAGCCCGGATCTGTTGGGAGACCTCACGGTATTTACTCATATTGGGCGAGATGATGACCGCGTGCGGGCACATTTCGCGGGCCTTAAACATGGGCATGGCCGATCGCGGCCCGTATTGCCGCGCGATATAACACGCCGTCGTCACCACGCCCCGGCCACCCGTGCCACCAACGATCAGGGGCTTATCCCGCAGTTCCGGGTTGTCGCGTTTCTCCACCGCAGCATAAAAGGCGTCACAGTCAATATGCGCGATGGCAAGTTCCTGCAGTTCCGCATGATTGACGATACGGATAGAACCACAATGGGGGCAATCCAATGGCCCATCCGGAAACCAACCCAAACAATCGCGACAAAGTGAGGGTCCGGCGGGACTGCGGACCGGTTCCAGCGGGTGGATGGCGACCGGGCTGGCGGAGTCGTTGAGAACCATAGCGGCTTTAAAAGTTCGATTTTTGTTCTTATTTAAAGATGTCCATTCATCATCGCCGAGTCAAGTCTCCAGCCATCCGGCTCAAGTTGACACACAGGCATCGTCAACTCCATGATCACCGGAACTTAAATGCTCGTCCCAGAAATTTGGAGATGTGATATCCTGTAAGCTAGATGGAGGCTATCCCATGAAATTGACGCAAGCGGAACTGAAACAGTTCGACGAGGAAGGGTATCTATTTTTCCCTAGCAAATTCTCCACCGAGGAGGCTGCGCTTTTGAAGCAGGCTGCCGACGAAGTCTATGCCATGGATCGTCAGGAAGTTTGGCGGGAGAGTTCCGGTGTCGCTCGGACAGCCTTTGCGGCGCACACCTATAACGAACCCTTCCGGCGGCTCGGTGCGCATCCGCGCCTAATCGAACCGGTCGAACAGCTTCTCGACGGCCAAGTCTACATGCACCAGTACAAGGTGAACGCCAAGGCGGCCTTCGATGGCGACGTCTGGCAATGGCACCAGGATTATGGCACCTGGGCGCGCGATGATGACATGCCGGAACCACGAGCCATGAACATCGCCGTGTTCCTCGACGACGTGACAGCCGCAAATGGCCCACTCTTGTTCATTCCGGGCAGCCACAAGCTCGGCATTGTTGACGCCGGCCACGACCTGGAAACGACCAGTTACCCGCTCTGGACTCTGGACCGCGAAACGGTCACCAAACTGGCCGAAGACAGCGGCTGCGTCGCGCCCACGGGCCCGGCCGGTAGCATGCTCATGTTCTCATCCCTGCTGGTACACGCGAGCCCACCAAACATCTCGCCGTTCGGCCGCACCATCGTGTATCTGTCGCTGTGTCACGTGGACAACCACATCAGGGCCTTCAATCGAGAGGAATGGATCGCGCACCGCGATTTCGCACCGATTAAACCGCTTCCAGACAATTGCCTGAACGAATTGATCGCACAGCAGTCCGTAGCCGCGGAGTAGAAAATTGAATTTCCACCACTGGAGTCGGCGTTCCCCAGTAGTTGCCCGCTAGTCCTTCCTATTACCGTTGGCGATAGCCAGACGGAACGGATGCGCCGGGTAGGTGCCAAGAATGCGGACCTCATGGGTGAAAAAATGAAGCTCTTCCAGCGCTAGCTTAAGCAGCATATCCTCTGGATGGCCTTCGACGTCCGCGTAAAATTGGGCAGCGACAAAATCCTCATCCACATAGCTTTCCAGCTTTGTCATGTTGACCCCGTTGGTAGCGAACCCACCCAGGGCCTTGTACAGCGACGCCGGTACGTTGCGGACCCGGAAGACGAAGGTGGTGACCATTTCCGCCGAACCTTGCGAGGGCACGTGCGGTTCGCGCGACATGATGACGAAACGGGTGGTGTTATGGGCAGCGTCTTCGGCCTCGTCACGCAGCGTGTCTAGACCATAAAGCCCCGCCGCCAGGGACGAACTCAGCGCCGCCTGAGTCTTGTCAGCCCATTCGGCGATGTCACGTGCCGCGCCCGCTGTGTCGGCGTGAACCACCGGCTGGACGCCCAGTTCACGGATCAGTTTCCGGCACTGATTAAGGGCATGGATGTGACTGTGCACGTGGGTAATGTCGTTGATGATGGTGCCCGGCACGGCCAGAAGTTGATGGTTTACCCGTTGATAGTGCTCACCAATGATGTATAGGCCCGAATCTGGCATCAGGTGGTGGATGTCGGCGACGCGCCCCGCCACCGAATTATCGATAGGGATCATGGCGTATTTTGCTCGCGCTGAGGTGACAGCCTCGAAGGCGTCCTCAAAGGCGTTGCACGGCCGCGTTTCCATCTCGGGGTAGACCGCACGACAGGCCATGTCCGAATTGGCGCCCGGTGCGCCTTGAAAGGCGATGGTGTTGTTCGGGTCGGCCATGATCGCCTAAGTTCCTGAACCCATTCACAGAACTAAGACGCGCTCAGGTCGGCCCGGGCGCGTTCCAAATCACTCGGAGTATCAACACCGAGCGGCATTGTGTCAACGCGCGCGGCGTAGACGCGGAGCCCGTTCTCGAGCGCACGAAGCTGCTCCAAACGCTCGCGCCGTTCCAGGACCCCCTGGTCCAGGGTGACGAAACGTTCCAGCGC
>CAJWVP010000098.1 GCA_913048145.1 uncultured Rhodospirillaceae bacterium | reverse complement strand
TAGCTCATCAAAAATGACTGACCAGTATTTTGTAAACTTAGATGGACGGGATAAGAAGGGTGTTGGATCAACCACGTGTAAACGCAATGAACGGCGCAGAAGCCATGGTTCGGATGTTGGAAGCGCATGGCGTGCGCTATATTTTTGGACTCTGCGGAGACACTACGCTTCCGTTTTACGACGCGCTCTACCGTCTTGATCACAAGATGCAACACATCCTAACCCGCGACGAACGTTCCGCCGCCTACATGGCGGATGGCTATGCCCGAGTGACCAGTAAAGTTGGCGTGTGCGAAGGCCCATCGGGTGGTGGCGCTACTTATATCCTTCCAGGTTTGGTCGAAGCCAACGAATCATCCATCTCGGTCCTCGCGATTACATCGGACGTGTCGGTTAAGGCACGCGGCCACTATCCGTTGACCGAGTTGGACCAGGAAGGGCTCATGCGCCCGCTGACCAAATGGAATACGGTCATTAACCGCTCCGACATGCTACCCGACTTAGTTCGGACGGCGTTTCGGAAGATGACCACGGGTCGGCCGGGTTCAGCGCATCTGGGTCTGCCCATCGACGTACAGCGCGACGAAGTCGACCCTGACGCTGTCTGGGCAGACCCCAACCACGGGTTTTTTCCGGCCTATCCCGTTGGACCAGACATGATGGAGATCGAAAAGGCATTGGAGGCCATACAATCGGCCTCCTTCCCCGCAGTCATCGTCGGCGGTGGTATCCTGCTAGCCGGCGGAGAAGCGGAGTTCCAAACCTTTGTTGAAAGCCTGGACATTGCCGTAGCTACCACCATTTCCGGCCAGGGCACCATCTCCGAAGCGCACCCCAACTGCGTCGGCGTCGTCGGATCGAACGGCGGCGTACCGGCGACCAGAGACTTGGTCAAGAAGGCCGACCTGATCGTATTCATCGGGTGCCGAGCCGGTTCGGTGACGACCGAGCTCTGGCGTTATCCAGCCAAGACGACGCGGATCGTGCATATCGATTCCGATCCCGAGGTTATCTCCGCATCCTACGACACAGAAGTCGCAGTGGTCTCTGATGCGCGCCTCGCTTTGTCCGCCATGAACAAGCTCTTGGCCGACAATCCGCCCGCTGGCGCAGGCTTCGGAGGCGCCGAGGTTGTGGCCGCTCAGAAAAAGATCAAATGGGACGCCTTCAACGCCCTGGCCGCCAGCGACGACAGCCCCATCAAACCGGAACGCACCGTGGCCACGCTTCGAAAGATCCTGGATGACGAGGCCATCATCGTTGCCGACCCGGGCACGCCGTGCCCTTACGTTTCCGCCTATTACGAAGTTCGAACGACGGGCCGGACTTTGTTCTCGAACCGTGCACACGGCGCACTAGGATATTCCTTATCGGCCGCCATGGGGGCTCACATTGGACGGCCGGATAAAAAGATCGTCGCCATGATGGGCGATGGCAGCTTCGGCTTTACCTGCGGCGAATTGGAAACCGTGGTCCGCAAGAACATGCCGATCACCTTCATCGTGTTTTCCAACTCGGTGTACGGCTGGATCAAGGCCGGTCAGAAGACGGGCTTCGATGAACGCTACTTCTCTGTCGATTTCAACCGGACAGACCACGCTGCCGTGGCCAATGCCTTCGGCGTAAAATCCTACTCGGTTGAAGATCCTGCACAGTTGGAAAGCGTGCTCAGCGAGGCCGTCAATTACGATGGCCCGACCCTGGTCGACATCATTTCTCAACCGCTGCAAGAAGCTGCCGCGCCGGTCAGCGAATGGATTGCATGACTAAGGAAGCGGCTTTCGTCATCAGCGGCCCCGGCAACGCAGGGGTCGGCGAGGGTCTGCTAACCGTGGAGGATAGCTCGGGTCAGACTCAAATTCGATTTACTTGAGAGACAGCCTCAGAAACGATCCGGCCGAAACGGTTCGAGGTCTACGCTTGGCGTATTGTCCGTGGCCAGTTCGGAAATGAGCTTGCCCGTGATCCCGCCAAAGGTCAGCCCCAGATGATCGTGGCCGAAGGCAAATAGAACGTTTCGATGCAGGGGTGAACGCGCGATGACCGGTTTAGCGTCCGGATGGGAGGGCCTGGGTCCCATCCACTCCGAAAATTCCTTATGCGACGAAAGTCCTGGAAACAGGGCCTGAGCATGGGCGCGCACGATCTTGGCATAGCGCATGTCTGCCGGCGCATCGGGGCCCGCGAATTCAGCCATGCCGCCAACGCGAATACCCTCCAGCATAGGCGTCACCGCCACATGGCGTTCGACAGACATGATCGCGCCGGTCATGGCCACTTGAGAACCCAGGAAGTGGGTGTGATATCCGCGCTCCGCCTCAAGGGGGACGGAAGTGCCCAACTGTTTTGCCAAAGGTCGCGACCACACGCCGGCTGCCAATACTAAAACCTCCACTGGCATTTCGCTTGTGTCCGTCAAAACGGCATCAACCCCTTCCGAACCAACCCTGAAACCACGAACCTCGGCGCGGTGATGGATGCCGCCCCGTGCCAAGAACAGTTGCGCCAGAGCTTGAACGAGACGAAGTGGGTCGGCCGTGTTAGAAAAGTTCGCAACCCGATATGCGCGAACGACATTTTCTGAAAGATTGGGCTCCACCTGACGAGCTTCGTTGCCATTTAGAAGATCAAGTTCCACCCCGTTGCGCTTGCGCAAATCGAAGGCGTAGGTTGACTTTTGGAAGGCCGCCTCGGTCTCGAAAGTGAACATGAGACCTGCCGAGTTCATCAAGTCCTGGGCGCCTGCCTCCGCAATCAGTGGATCAATCGCCGCGTGTACCTTGTCGAGGAGGCTTTGCCGCGCCCGGGCATTCGCTTCGACGTTTGAGCGGCGCGATTGGGCGATGAATCGGATGAACCAGGGCAACGCCGTCACCGCATGTCGCCAGCGAAGTTTAAGTGGCGCCGTCTCTTTGAACAGCATGTCCGGCACCTGTTTGATAATTCCAGGCATGGCGGCCGGTGGACACGAGGCGACCCCGAACCCGCCCAAGTTTCCAGACGAGGTCTTTTCACCCGGGCCATTCAAGTCGATCACGGTGACTTCATAACCTTCGTTCTGAAGATAGAGCGCACAGCAAACGCCTACCATTCCAGCCCCAACGACCGTCGCCGACTTTTTCGCGCGTTCCGACAAGCCCCTATCCTCTCGCAATGCCTTAACCCCAATGTCAAAACTTGGCCCCGAGGTCAATACAGGCGCTGCTAATCCACCATACTTTCTTTAGCATCCGTATCGAAATCTAGGACCCGTCAAAAGTTACCA
Organism: uncultured Rhodospirillaceae bacterium; assembly: GCA_913048145.1. GTDB lineage: Bacteria > Pseudomonadota > Alphaproteobacteria > Rhodospirillales > Casp-alpha2 > UBA3470. The sequence continues at coordinate 5,980 of CAJWVP010000098.1, read as the reverse complement.
CAGGAGATAACTCTAACAGGGTAATTCTCGTGAATAACCAAACTCACAGAATGCGGTCTAACGAAGATATTCCTCGTGTTCCAGAGGGCAGTGGCGCAAGGCAAAGGGTTCGGTCCGGAACACGACTAGAGCGGCAAAGGTAACGAGACCGGTCTAATCAAATTCGAGAAGACGGTGAAACGCCAAATACAGGTCAATGCCATCCCTTCGCGCCCTCCAGGCAATGACACCACCGTATTGCATCTCCAGGTCATCGCGATAAAACACAGTGCATCATGTCGACAACGAGGAACCAAAAATGAATCGCAATGTCGAACAATGGCAGGTCCGCAAGCGTGCAGTTTCTTCAGAGCGGGGCGTCGTTGCTGCGCAAAACTGGATGTCCGCGGCGGCCGGGGCGGATGCCTTGTCGCGAGGCGGAAACGCTGTTGATGCCGCCATTGCCTGCGCCTTCGCATTGAATGCCGTAGAGCCATGGATGTGCGGCATGGGTGGCAGCGGGTATATCGTGATCTGGCTAGCCGACGAAAGACGCGCCGTCGCGATCGATTTCCAAGGGACCCTGCCTAACGCCATTGACACCGCCGACTATCCCCTCGACCCCAGTGTTCCAAATGCCATCATGGGCTTTCCGGGGGTTACCGGTAACGCCAATGTTGTCGGCTACAAATCGATCACCGTTCCCGGTGCCGTCGCAGGCCTGTCGGCGGCGGCCCAGGCACACGGGCGTCTCGGTTTCGACTCCTTGCTTTCGCCGGCGATCCAGTTGGCAGAGCGAGGCTTGCCCGTGGACTGGTTCGCTACACTACAAATCGGCCTGGAGGCTGGAGAACTGGCGCGGTTCCCGGCCAGTGCCGCGGTTTATCTGCCCGGTGGCGCGCCAGCACAACCGGAACAATTTCTCAACCTTGGCAATCTCGGAGCAACCCTGCGGATGCTTGCCGATGAAGGACCGGACGCCTTCTACAAAGGCGCGATCGCAACCGCCATGGCAGAGGATTTGCAAGAGGGTGGCAGCCGCATAACCGTCGACGACCTTGCCGCGTACCATCCACAGGTTCTGACGCCGCTGGCCCACAATCACCGTGGCGCTATCCTATACACCCCCAGCAAAAACAGCGGCGGCCAGCGTCTGAGCGAAGCCTTCGATTTCGTCACCAAACACTTGGACCCGTCGCGGCCGTTTGGCGCTCATGCCTACGAGATTTACGCGAAAGCCTTAAACCAGGCGTTCGATAATCATGACCGCCGGCTTGGCCGCCTCCCGGAGACCGGGAGCACCTCTCACATGAGCGCCGTGGACGCGGATGGCAATATGGTTGCGCTCACCTACACGCTGCTGAACCGGTTCGGCTCCAAAGTGGTGTTGCCGTCGTCGGGCGTACTGATGAATAACGCGGTTTCCTATTTCGACCCACGGCCCGGTTATCCAACCTCCATGGCGGGCGGAAAACGCATCAACGCGTCCAACATGTGCCCCACGGTCTGCGTCCGTGACGATGAGGCAATCTTTGCGGTGGGCGCATCGGGAGCCAACCACATCGTGCCCTGCACCATGCAGGTGGCCGCCTTCATGCTGGACTACGGCATGTCCTTGGAAGAGGCCTTTAACACACCACGGATCGACGCCGGCGGGCGGGCGTCGATCCGAGTTGATCCGGCCGCTGGCGATGAAGTGCTGGCCGCCCTAGGACGCTCCTTTGATCTTGAGGTCGCCCAGAACCTTGTGTTCCCCAAGCTCTATTCCTGTCCGTCGGGCGTCTTCCGCGATCCGGCGAGCGGTCACACCCAAGGTTGCGGCGACAAGGCCAACCCGGTCGCCGGCGCTGTCGCCGAGCAACCGCTCCACCTGGAAGAAAACGCCTCTGGCCAGGTCAGCGTCCGGGCCTAGACAAGACCCTTCAGTATCCCCGACCCTGGGGAACCAGATCGACGATGGGCTTCCCCGCGTCAAAGTTTTTGATGTTTTCGGCGATCCGTTTGCCACCCGCAATGGGGTCGATGAGACTGGCGATATGCGGCGTCACCAAGACTTTTGGGTGGTCCCAAAAGGCGTGGTCATGCGGTAATGGCTCCGTATGAAACACATCAAGGGTTGCGCTGCACATCTTGCCACGGTCCAGGGCCGCCAGCAGATCTTCATCAACCAAATGCTGGCCGCGGGCAACGTTGATCACCGCCGCGCCATCGGGCAGCCGGTCGAATAGATCCTCGTTCAAAATACCTTCCGTTTCTGGCGTCAGGGGTAGCATGCAAACCAGAATATCGGTTCGTGCGAGAAAAGCGTTCCGTGCCGCTTCACCTGCGAAGCAGGCAACCCGGTCGATAGTTTTCTCCGAGCGGGCCCAGCCGGCGACATCAAAGCCGATCGCCGCGAGGGTCGAGGCGCAATCTGCGCCCAGGTTGCCCAATCCCATGATCCCGACCCGCCGCTCGTGGGCTGGCGGTTCGATAATCTGGCGCCACTCCCGAACCATCTGCGCGGCGGTCACCTCCTGAAGGCGTCGATGCAAACGCAGCACATGTAAGGTCACATATTCGCGCATGCGGACTTTAAGGTCCGGACTTGTCGTGCGGATGATTGGCAGATGGACGGGAAGTTCCGGATCACAAAGAACATGATCAATACCCGCCCCAATGGAAACAATGCATTTTAAGTTTTTAAAGGTTTTAAGCCAACCCGGTTCCGGCTTCCAAACAACAGCATAGTCTATTTCGTCGCGGTTCATTTCTTCGCCGGCTAAGTAGAGCGTGGCCTCGGGAAGCAAGGTAGACAGGTGCTCTTTCCACCACGATGCCCGGCTGCCGCCGACTTTTAACACGATATTCAGTTGATCCTCCTGTCTCGCTGCTCAAAGCTTCGTTTTCGGCGCCCAGCTGGATATGGCAACCCCGACAAGAATGGCGGCCAATGCCAAAACAGCCTCCAGATGCACGATCTCACTCAATAGAAATGCCCCCCACAAAACGCCAAATACGGGGTTTAGGTAATTTACAAAGGAAAAAAACGACGGGCCGCGCGCCTCGACAATATAAAAGTAGATTAGTGTAGCTAACCCTGTCGGCAACACACCCAAATAAAGCGTTATCCAAATACTTTCCGCACTCGCATCGAACACGGCTGTGGCGCCGTCGAGCAGAATCGCCAGGGGTATCGAAATCGCCACACCGCATGCCATGACCATAACAGCCCGCCCAATTAACGTCCCGCCAGACGGCAGGTTCCTCGTGACGATGGCATTGATGGCGTAACAAATTGCGGCTCCAGCGATTGCCAGTTGGTGCCAAATTTGACCGCCCAGACCCTTGACCGCCTCCGGACCAACTAGGACCAGAACCCCAGAAAACCCAAGAACGATGCCAACCAGTTTGCGCCAGTGGAACTGATCGCCGCGGGCGAAAAAATGAGCTAGGGCGATGGTCGCAATAGGCATGGCCGCCATGAGAATAGCCGCCTGTCCACTTGCCACCCGTTCCTCACCCCATCCAATAAGGAAGAAAGGCAACGCCAACCCGAACACACCCAGCACAAACCCCATACACCAACTTTTGATGTCCCTGGGCAGGCGCGCACGTTGGGCAATCATGATGGGCAGCAAAACACAAAGTGCGATGACCGTCCGAACGGCGACCATGGTCATGGGCGGCATGGTTTCCACGGCCACCTTAATGGCAGCGAAAGAGGACCCCCATACGAGCGCTAGAGTGATCAGCCAAAATACATCCCGGAATGGGACACCATTCATGACCTAAACACCGTAGTAGTCGCGATACCACCCGATCAGTTTCGGCAAACCCAAGTCAATGGGTGTCGACGGCACGAACCCAAAGTCCCGCGTCGTCTCTTCGATATCGGCGTAAGTTGCTTGAACGTCGCCGGGCTGCATGGGCAAGAACTCGATTTCCGCTTTAATCCCAATGGTCTCTTCGATGATCGAGATAAAACGCATCAGAGATTCAGAATTGTTGTTGCCGATGTTGTAGATTCGGTGAGATGGCATGTCGTCCGTTGCCCCGGGCGGCCGGTCTAGACAGGCAACGACACCCGCGACAATATCATCCACATATGTGAAGTCGCGCTGCATGTCACCGTTGTTAAAAACGGGAATGGCCTCGCCAGCAAGAATCTTCTTGAGGAAAATGAACGCGGCCATGTCTGGGCGTCCCCACGGTCCATAGACCGTGAAGAATCGCAAACCCGTCAAAGGCAGGCCCCACATGCGGGCATAGGATTCGCTCATCACCTCCATGGTCTTCTTGGTGGCGCCATAAAGGGACACGGGGTTATCTGTTCGGTCATCGACGGAGAATGGCAGGTTCGTGTTGGCACCATAGACTGACGACGACGACGCATAGACAAAGTGTTTCAAGGCAGGCAACCGTCGCGCCACCTCCAGGAGAACCAAGTGCGCCTCCACATTCGCCTGCGTGTAAGCGTACGGGTTCACCAACGAGTAGCGGACCCCCGCCTGCGCCGCCAAATGGACAATCCCGGTCAGGTCCTGATATTCGGCGGCCAGCGCCTCGATCTTGACCCGGTCGGATACATCCAATTTGTGAAAGACGAAGCCATCACGGCCCTTCAGGCGAGCCAGACGTTCGGCCTTCAATTCCGGATCGTAATAGTCGTTCAGATTGTCGACCCCAACGACCCGCCGGCCTTGATCCAACATAGTTTCCGCGAGGTGGAATCCGATAAATCCAGCAACCCCGGTAATCAGGACGGACATGGACCCCCCTTCTGTCAAAGCCGTTCTCCTATAACCTGTTCATTGGCAGAAAGCACCTGCTAGTTTCATACCGTAAAGCAAAATTTTCGGAGATCGCCCCCAAAACTAATCATCCAACCAGAAACTTTCTTTCATTCCCTGGCCATGGGGCGGGGGATGCCATAAAAAAAGAGGGCGGCAGGCCGCATGATCCTTGCGAATTTCAAGGAATGACACGCGGCCTGATTGTCCCGCTCACTCCCGCATACTACATTTTGTGTAGGAGGGCATATGACACTGCTTAAGGTTTCGCTGGACGATAAGTTTACGAAGGAAGATGGCCGCATCTATCTGAACGGCACGCAGGCGCTCGTTCGCCTGACGCTGATGCAGCACAGCCGTGACGTAGCCGCCGGCCTGAATACGGCGGGATACGTCACCGGCTACCGAGGATCGCCGCTTGGCGGCATGGACAAGGAGTTCGGCGCCGCCGCCAGACACTTGAACGCGCACCATGTCAAATTTCATCCGGGCGTGAATGAGGACTTGGCCGCCACGGCCATCTGGGGCTCGCAACAGGCCAACCTTGACCAAGACCTTGCCAAGTACGATGGCGTCTACGGCATGTGGTACGGGAAGGGCCCAGGCGTAGATCGCTCGGGCGACGTGTTTCGGCATGCCAACATGGCGGGAACGTCCCCGAACGGCGGCGTGCTGGTATTGGCCGGGGACGACCCGTCGTGCAAATCCTCAACGGTACCGAGTCAGTCAGAACACGCGCTGATCGATGCGCAAATCCCCCTACTCCATCCCGCCGACACTCAGGAAGTTTTGGATTACGGCATCCTGGGCTGGGCCATGTCCCGCTATTCCGGTTGCTGGGTGGGTATGAAATGCATCACCGACAATGTCGACAGTTCTGCCTCGGTCGCTGTCGATCCGCACCGCATCGAGATCGTCACCCCTACGGATTTCGAGATGCCCGCGGATGGGCTCCACATCCGTTGGCCCGACCAGCCCATGGATGCGGAGATGCGCCTACACAAATACAAGATTAACGCGGCACTCGCGTTCGCCCGGGCCAACGGCATCAACAAGATCACAATGGACAGCGCGAAGCCGCGTTTTGGGATCATCTCTACAGGCAAATCCTACCTCGACACTCTGCAAGCGCTGGACGATCTGGGTATCGACGCGGCGGAAGCGGATCGGCTAGGGCTCCGGTTGCTCAAGGTCGGCATGCCGTGGCCACTGGAAAAGGAAATCGTCCG
>CAJWVP010000097.1 GCA_913048145.1 uncultured Rhodospirillaceae bacterium | reverse complement strand
GGGACAGCATGGTTGATATGGCTTCCGAATGAAGGCCTTCATCAGTGCCTTCGGGCGCCGACAAATAGAGCGCCGTATAGAATGGTGGTTTCTCAAGATCAGCGAGCGTGTTCATAACCCAATAACTCCGCAATGGTTGGAAATGCGTTGAAAACCTTTGATCCGAGATCGAACCTGTGGGCTTTGGCTGTGGAAGGAATGGCGCGTTCTGGCGCCAACAATTGTTTGGAGGGCATCACCGGTTCCTCGACGTTGGAAACACGGAATTTGCAGGCGAGTTCCAGAGCCAGGCCGTCAAACACGCGCGCCACGTGCTCGCTGCCGGCCTTGCGCCAACCGATGAAGCAAGTTTGGTCGCGCCAATAAGAGATGGAGATCCAGCGGTCCTGGTCATCGCGGGTGGTCTCAAGGCCGAGGAAACCCTCCTGCGCTGGCGCGATGGACACCAATTCGTCGCTGGGCGACGGTCCGTCGTTCCCGCCGGCTTGAATGGTGTCCAGCATAATTGCCGCGATGAAGGGCGGCTTCAGGTTCTCTGCAACGGTTTTCATTATCGGCTCCTTTCTGGAGTTGTGAGTTTCGCGACCTGGGGATCGAGGATGACGAGTTCGTCGGGATGGCCGAAATTCAGCATCAGCCGCGCGCGTTCATCGAGCATGTCGGGATCAAGGCTTTCGGGATGCAGAAGCCGTACCCTGTTTTCCAAGTACTTGCGTTCGGCGGCCATGGCCTTTGCCGTGGCCTCCACTTCCACCACCTGCTGACGCAACTGCGCCCAGGCAATTAACCCGCGATCGCCGTGGAAGACGTGGAAAACAAAATAAAATGTGGCTGAGACGCCAAGAAACGAAACAGACACCCGCCGAATTCTTCGGCGCAGTGAATGTGAAAACGTCATTTAACCGCGGACCTTCTTCCTGGGTTACCAGTCAGTTGTCCACAGTCCCTTACAAACCCATCGTTGAAAATATGGGTTATCTGTTAACGGATCGTTACCGTAGGGCGCGAATGGCCCGCCAAATGGTCTCCGATGTGGCTGGCATTTCGATATGATCAATCCCCAGTGGCGCTAGGGCATCCAGGATTGCGTTCATGATTGTTTGTGGCGCGGCGATGGCCCCAGCCTGGCCAGAGCCCTTGACGCCCAGGGGATTGGCGTCGGTCGACAGACCGTCATCCAGATTGATCTCCAGGGTCGGCAAATCGTGCGCTGCCGGCAGGACGTAGTCCATCATGGTGCCGGTGATTAATTGGCCCGACGCGTCGTCGTAAACGGCGTGTTCGGCGACAGCCTGGCCGATGCCCTGGGCGATGCCGCCGCGAACCTGGCCGATGATGAGCTTGGGATTGAGCACCCGCCCGTAATCCTCGGCTGTGACATAGCGGAGGATTTCCAAGTGTCCCGTTTCCGGGTCAATCTCCACCTCCGCGGCATGGCAGCCATTGGGAAAGGTGAACGGCACGTCCTCTACCTTGGCGAAGGTGTCGAGCCCGCTCCCACAGGGGTCCCGGTCGCGGGCCGTCGCGGCAACTTCCTCCAATGCGATGGACGCGCGCCCCCCGGGGCTTTGAAAGGTGCCGTCGGCGAATGCCAGGGCATCTGCGTCCGTCTGCAGCAACTCGGCGGCAACGGCGCGGGCCTTTGTCAGCACTTTGTTCATGGTTTCGATCAGGGCGCCGCCGCCCATGTGCATCGACCGGGCGCCGCCATGACCATGACCCATGCGGGTCGCGTCCGTATCGGCGTGAATGTAGACGAAGGTCTCAATGGGTAATCCAAAATGATCCGCGGCAATCTGCGCGTAAGTAGTCTCATGGCCCTGGCCATTGGATTCCGTGCCGACCCGGAGTTCGATCCGTCCATCAGCGCGGAAACGAACCTCGGCCCCCTCCTCCGGGATCGAACGTGCGGTTTCCAAGAAACAGGCTACGCCCAACCCGCGCAACTTGCCGCGGGATCGAGCTTCCGCGCGGCGGATATCGAACCCGGCCCGGTCGATCCGGTTGGCCGCGTCATCGATATTGGCGCCGAAGCGGCCACCGTCGATGGTGATGCCGAGGGAGGATCTATAAGGAAATTCTGCAATGGCGTTGCGCCGACGCAAGTCCACCGGGTCAAAGCCCAGTCGCCGGGCCGCCACTTCGACGACCCGCTCCATCAGGAAATTGGCTTCCGGTTTACCGGCGCCCCGGTAAGCGTCCACGGGCGCAGTGTTGGTGAACACGCCGCGCACGTCCATGAATACGTGCGGCACGTTATAGATACCGCCCATCGCCGTGGGCGCCGATTTGGTTGGGATGTTGGGGGCGACGGACGACAGGTATGCTCCCATGTTGGAAACGATGTCTGCCTCTAATGCGAGAAACCGGCCTTCCGCGTCCAGACCCAGGCGCGCGGTGGCTCGCATGTCCCGTCCGTGGGCGGCAGCGGCGAAGTCCTCGGCGCGATCGGCCACCCACTTAATGGGCCGGCCTAGGCGCTTTGCCGCCCAGGGCAGCAGGACCCATTCCGGATAGATGAAGTTCTTCAGCCCAAACCCGCCGCCCACGTCCGGCGCTTTCAAGTGGAACCGGTTCGTGGGTAGATCAAACACTTTGGACAATTCACTCTTGATCCCGTGAAGGCCCTGACCGGTGAAGGTTAGGGTGTAACGATCGCTATTCGGATCGTATTCGCCAAGGCCGGCCCGTGGCTCCATCGGCACGGCACTGACCCGGTTGTTGACCAAATCCAAGTCGACCACATGCGCCGCCTCCGCCAATTTGGAACGGGTTTCGTCGGCATTGCCGGCCTGGAATCGAAACGCCAGATTGCCAGGCGCTTCCGGCCAGATCTCCGGTGCGCCCGTGTTCAGGGCGGCTATCGGGTCCGTGACGGCATCCAGGGGCTCAAACTCGGCATCGATCAACTCGGCTGCTTCGACTGCGGCGGAGAGGCTTTCGGCGACAACTAAGGCGAAGATATCGCCCACCTGACGGACCCGCCCGCGAGCCAACGCCCGGCGCGGTGGGATGATTAACGGCGAGACTGCGTCAAAGACAGCGTTGCAGGGAAGCGGATTAAGGTTATCGGGCGCAAGATCGGCGTCGGTGAATACGGCGAGCACTCCATCGAAGGCACGCGCCGCCGCCGTATTGATGCGTATTATGGTCGCATGCGCATGATCGGAGCGGACCATGACCGCGTGCAGTTGTTGATCGGCATTTAGGTCGGCGCTGTAGGTCGCCGCGCCGGTCAGGAAACGGGCATCTTCGAGACGTGGCGTGAATGGCAGCGGGGATGGGTCAGGCACGGTACAATTTAACACTGATGGCCGTAGGGAATACCCAGGTTGGAATTGCCTTCCTTTGCGTCCGTCGACCTAGCGGAGCCTCCAACCGGAAAGAGAGTGAAAATCAAAAACGGAAAAAGTTTTAAGCGTATCATGGCGTCCCCCTACCACATGATCGCTTCTAGCACCGGCGTTCCGTAGGACGCCAGTGAAATGTCTAGGGTACAACGGTCCGGCCGGCGTAGGTCGCCGCCGGGCCCAGTAGCTCCTCGATGCGGATCAGCTGGTTGTACTTGGCCAAACGGTCCGAGCGGCTAAGCGAACCTGTCTTGATCTGACCGGCGTTGGTGGCCACGGCAATGTCGGAAATCGTCGTGTCCTCGGTTTCCCCGGAGCGGTGCGAGATAACGGCCGTGTAGTTGGCCTTGTGCGCCATTTCCACGGCCTCCAGGGTCTCGGATAGGGTGCCGATCTGGTTGACTTTAATAAGAATTGAGTTTCCAACCCCTTTCTCGATCCCGTCCGCGAGGCGCTTGGGGTTGGTGACGAACAGGTCATCGCCGACCAACTGCACTCGGTCGCCAATCGCGTCCGTGAGCGCTTTCCATCCTTCCCAGTCGTCTTCGGCCAGGCCATCCTCGATGGAGATGATGGGATATTTCGACGTCAAGTCCGCGTAGAAGTCGACCATGCCGGCGGCATCCAATGTCTTGCCCTCGCCGGCCAGGATGTATTGGCCGTTCTTGAAGAATTCGGTGGATGCGGCGTCCAGGGCCAGCATGACGTCGTCGCCCGGTTTATACCCGGCACTTTCGATAGCCTTTATTATGAAGTCCAGGGCCTCGGTCGTGGAGCCGATATTTGGCGCGAAGCCACCCTCGTCGCCTACGTTGGTGTTGTGTCCCGCATCGTTAAGGCCCTTCTTCAGTGTTTGGAAGATCTCCGAGCCCATGCGGATGCCGTCCGCGCAGGTGGCGCCGCCCACGGGCATGACCATGAATTCCTGAAAGTCGATGGGATTGTCAGCGTGTTCGCCACCGTTGATGATGTTCATCATAGGCACGGGTAGGCTGTGGGCGAAGGCGCCGCCGATGTAGGAGTAAAGAGGCAAGCCCGCTTCTTCTGCAGCCGCTTTCGCGCAGGCCAAGGACACGCCCAAAAGTGCGTTGGCGCCGAGGCGGCTCTTGTTGTCCGTGCCGTCCAGTCCGATCATCGTCTGATCGATGTGTCGCTGGTCCTCCGCGTCGAAGCCGGAGATGGCATCGAAGATTTCCCGGTTGACGGACTCGCATGCATTCAGCACGCCCTTGCCGCCGAAGCGGTCCTTGTCGCCGTCTCGAAGCTCTACAGCCTCGTGGGCGCCGGTGGACGCGCCCGATGGCACCGCGGCGCGGCCGACGACGCCGGTTTCTAGCGTCACGTCGACTTCGACGGTGGGGTTGCCGCGGCTATCCAGGATCTCGCGGGCGAAAATATCGATGATGGCGGTCATGGGAGGCTCCTGAGCTTCGGGGTCAAGGGCGGATGCGAACCTCTTAGCGCTTGAGGCCCTGAGCGGCAAGCATCGCCTTCGCGATAAATTTTTTGCTGATTGCGATTGGGCTTGGCGGTGTTTTTTTCATTTTGTCGTTGCGGCTTCGGCTCTGTCTGCCATACCTGGGCGTATGTCGAATCTGATTTCCATATCTGGCCTTTCAAAGACCTATGAACCCGACTTCCAGGCGTTAAAGAATGTCGATCTAGACATTCGCGAGGGGGAAATTTTAGCTTTACTCGGCCCCAATGGGGCGGGAAAGACGACGCTGATCTCGATAATCTGCGGGATCGTCAATGCAACGGGTGGCACCGTCACGGTGGCGGGTTTCGACAACGTTACGGATTACAAGAAGACGCGCGAGTTGATTGGCTTGGTGCCGCAGGAATTGACCACGGATTCGTTTGAAACGGTAACTGCAACACTGAATTTTTCCCGCGGCTTATTTGGAAAACCGCGTAATCCTGAAGTGGTTGAGACGGTACTAAAGTCGCTGACGCTATGGGACAAACGCGACGACATGATCATGACTTTGTCCGGCGGCATGAAACGCCGGGTGTTGATTGCCAAAGCCTTGTCGCATGAACCGCGTATTCTCTTCCTGGACGAGCCTACCGCAGGGGTTGACGTAGAACTCCGAAAAGAGATGTGGACTGTCGTCAATGAGCTCCGCGCCGACGGTGTCACAGTGATTTTAACCACCCACTATATTGAAGAAGCAGAGGCTATCGCCGATCGGGTAGCTGTCATTAATCAAGGCGAGATTATTGTTGTCGAAGAGAAGGACGAATTAATGCGAAAGCTTGGCAAAAAACAGCTGAGCTTCGAGTTGGCGACGCCTCTGGTGATTGTGCCGGCAGCTTTGGCCGACTACGGCCTGGATCTCTCGAACGACGGCTGGAAATTAACCTACACTTATGACATCAACGCCGAGCGCAAGGGCATTACAGCCCTGATGGCGGATCTGGTTAACGCGGGTATCCGCTATCGGGACATGGAAACGCAGCAAAGCTCTCTTGAGGAAATTTTCGTTAGTCTAGTTAAGGAGGCGTCATGAACATTTACGGCGTCCTCGCGATCTACCGTTTCGAGATGGCCCGCACCAAGCGCACGATCTTGCAAAGCATCGTCTCGCCTGTGATTTCTACCTCGCTCTACTTCATCGTCTTCGGTTCCGCAATCGGATCCCAGATCACAGAGATTGATGGGGTGAGCTACGGCTCGTTCATCGTGCCGGGATTGATCATGTTAATGCTCTTGACCCAGAGCATCTCGAATGCGTCCTTCAGCATCTACTTTCCAAAATTCGTGGGCACGATCTATGAGCTCTTGTCTGCGCCGGTTTCCTATTTTGAGATCGTCCTGGGATATGTCGGCGCGGCGGCGACGAAATCGGTCATGCTGGGCTTGATTATCCTTGTGACTGCCAGCTTCTTCGTGCCATTGGAAATTGCTCATCCCTTTTGGATGCTGGCGTTTCTGGTGTTGACAGCAGTGACCTTTAGTCTGTTCGGCTTCATTATTGGGATCTGGGCCGACAACTTTGAGAAACTGCAGCTAGTGCCGTTGTTGGTGGTAACGCCCTTGGCGTTCTTGGGCGGCAGTTTCTATTCCATATCCATGCTGCCGCCGTTGTGGCAGAAAATTTCGCTGCTCAATCCGGTGCTCTATTTGGTAAGCGGCTTCCGCTGGAGCTTCTTCGAAAGCCAGGACGTGGCGGTGGGCATTAGCTTGGGCATGATCTTACTGTTTCTGGCGATCTGCATTGGCATCACGTGGTGGATCTTTAAGACCGGGTATCAGTTGAAGAACTAGGCATAATTCCCTCGTCGACTGCCCGGGTCAAAACTGGGCGTAACGAGAGAATGCAGTCTCATTTGAATTCTTATCGTCGGCTATATACCCTTGGGCTCAGGACTTTAAAAAGCGAGGCTCAATCAATGACCATCACTGTGACCGTTTCCTATCCCAACACGCCGGGGTCCAAGTTCGACATGGACTATTACCTGGCTACGCACCTTGAATTGGTCGGCAAGTGCTGGGGTGACAAGCTGATCAGCGCGCGGGCTATCAAGGGTATCGCCACGCCCAACCCGGACACGCCACCGCCTTACCAAGTGGTCGCAATCCTGGAGGTTGAAAGCGTGGAGGTCCTACAAGATGTTCTGGAAGCGCACGGAGCGGAGATCATGGGCGACATTCCGAACTTCACCGATGTCGAGCCGGTCATCCAGATTAGCGAGAACTTGGGCTAGCCTATCGATATAGCGACTGCTCAACCGGGGTTAATTTGACTCGACAGCCGCGCAACCGGTCGGTCGTCGATTGGCAAATGCAGCAGCGCGCTGACGACGCCGAGGGTAACGGCACCCCACCAGATGGGGTCGTAGCTGCCTGTAGCATCGAATATTCGTCCGCCGAGCCATACGCCGGCAAAGCTGCCAAATTGATGGCTCATGTAGACGGCGCCATACAACATAGCCAAGTAGCGTGTGCCAAAAATTTGCGCCACTAGACCCGAGGTGGCGGGCACTGTACTCAGCCACAAAAAACCAACGGCGCAAGCGAAAAGTACCACCGTCAGCGGGCTTGTCGGAGAGGTTATGAAAGCAGCGATCACCATTGAGCGAAGAATGTAGATAGACGCCAGCAAGTACTTTTTGGGTATTCGTCCGGCCAACCAACCCGATGTCCAACTTCCACCCATGTTAAACAGTGCGATCAGCATTAATGCCGTTGCGCCGAGTGCGGGACTGATCCCCTCATCGACTAAATAGGCTGGTAGGTGAATGGCGATGAAGGCGACTTGAAAACCGCAAACGAAGAACCCAGTCGTCAAAAAAATGTACCCTCGATGTCCAGCCGCCTCGCCAATGGCCTCCTTTGTATCGATTTCTGTGTCCCTGCCTGTATCCAACGTAACTGCGTCGGACATTGAATACGCCATGGGAATGATCAAGCCGGCCATCACTGCCAGCGCTATCAGCGCGATTGCCCAATCTATGGTGCTGAGCAAGTTCTGGCTGAACGGCACGATCAGCAACTGACCTCCTGTCGCACAGGCCGTTACTATGCCAAGCCATAGGCCGCGTTTTTCAACCGGCGCGATTTTGCCGACGACGGAGAGAATTAGCGGTAGACCGCAAGCTCCAAGGCCAATACCAGTCAACAGTCCAGCGCTAGCGAACATGGCCGTTGGTGTCACGGATTGGCTCATCATGACCATGCCGAGGCTGAAGATTAGGCCGCCGAGAGCGATGGTCTTGGGCGCACCCCAACGATCGGCAATTAAGCCGGCAAACGGCGCGGCGATGCCAATAATCAAGTTCTGAGTTGCCAAGGCCACGGACAGGACCTCGCGTCCCCACCCCAGATCCATGGTAATGGGCCGCATGAACAGCCCAAAGCTCTGACGGATTCCTAACGAAATGAAAACGATCAAGGCGGCCACTAATAAAACAAAGATTGGGCTCAGAGAGAGGTTACGGCCGATTGGCGGGGATGTGTTCTTCGACATGGTTGGGCGTCTAGGCCTCTCCAGCATGCGCTGCGTATGGGTGCTGGGTAGCGAAGATACCTGGATGCGAGGCGTCACCCCTCGGCACAAAGATCAGGATTTCCTTTGGGCTATTATTCACGCCAAAGAAGTGTTTGATATCGAGCATCTTTTTCTCCTGCGAGATGTGCGCAGCAACGGACCCTCAACAGCGCCAGATCACTGGGAACAAATCACAATCTAACGGGTCGCCGGGGGCGATGCCGGGATCACGAAGAATTTTCATGAGGTTTGGGCGCGGATTGTAGGTGACATCATTTCCAGTCCAGCGAATTACATATGCGCGCCGGCGCATGGAATTCGATCCGTTGCCCGGTGCGCCGTGCACCGTAAGCGCGTGATGAACAGTGCAATCACCGGGTTCCAGGTCGAACCAGACGATATCGTAATCGTTGCGGTTGGCCTCAATATCAGGAACCTCGGGCAAGTCTTCTTCGTATTTCTCATCGGGATTGAAACTTACCGCTAAATAGCGCTGTCCCCAGAGGTGCGAGCCTTTGATGTATTCGACTGCGCCCGTGTCATGGGTCACAGAATCAAGCGCGAGCCACAATGTGCATATCTGATCTCCAGCAACGGGCCAATAGGTTGCATCATGATGCCAGACGGTTCGTGTGGTCGCGCCGGGATCCTTGATAAGAAGTTGGTCGAATAGAAGGTTGATCTTGTTCGATCCCATGAGTTTGCCAGCTATTTCTGCGCCTGGAGATTCCCGCACTACCTTTTCGAATCCCTCCAAGTGGTGCGATATGAAGGTGTCAAAAAAGAACCCCTTCTCTCCTTTCTTCGCGTCTACATTCTTGCGCATGGGAGATGGTTCGGCCATGTCGGCATCGACCTGTTCACGAAGATGTTCCACCCAGTCCGCATCGAAAAATCCACGAAGACAGACGATTCCATCACGCTGGTAAGTTGCGATTTCTTCGTCGGTGATTGCTCGGTGCAACTCGCCGTTCATATGTAGCTCCCGTTTTAGCGTTTACTCGTCGCCGTTTGCGGTCGTAATCCATCCAACGTGCTACCGACGGACTTT